>CAKSHV010000037.1 GCA_934457515.1 uncultured Clostridia bacterium | reverse complement strand
GAACAAAGAATGTATTGCAAAGGAAACCGTTGAAGAAGAAAAAGTAATCCCAAAAATGGGGGAGCTTTCGGATGAGGAACTTGGCAATGTGGCAGGCGGAAAAAGTTTGAACTTTACTTTCAAACCCGATATCAAAAAGGAAAAGAAAGACTGAGACATTGTAAAAAAAGCGGCAGGCACATTTGTGCTTGTCGCTTTTTTTTACATCAAAACAAATAAATGCAGCCACAAATTTTTGAAATGACGTTCTTCAGAACAGACAAAACACAGAAAGAAACGATAATTTATGAAAACATTGACGAACAAATTGCAAAACACAGGATCAAATCAAGCCGAGCAAAAGAAACGGACAAGGCGATTAATTGAGTAAGGTGTGATTTTGGAAAGGGAATCGGTAATACGGAGAACTTTTCAAATGAGGAGTTGTATACTGTTTTTATTGATGTTTTATATCAAATTTGACACAAAATATCAAGCGTAAATATGTGCAGCGCAAAAGTGAGAAATATATCAACCCATTGTTTTAATCAGCAATATATGATATAATCATAGAAGCAGTAAATTGAGTTTTATATAAGGAGTGTAATTGAATGAAAAAAATAATAAAATCTTTTACATTTTGGTTTGCCATTGTTGGTGTCATTGGAATTTTCTTAAATTTGGTTGGATTTGATGATATCAGCTTGTTTATCGGGTTGAATCCGATTTTAAATGCTTTAAGCAGTTCCAAAGCTTGCTGTGATGTTATCAATTCGATTCCTTACCTGTGGTATATTTTGAGTTTACTTACAATGATAGGATATGGATTGGTTATTGATGCACTAAAAAACCTAATAAGAAAAAAATAATAATTTGTCTTTACATTAAAGTTGAGTTTCCGGCTTCTGTCCGTAAATATACCGGAGCAAGAAAACTTACTCTGAGAATGTTAAACGAACTGATTGAAAAAATCGAAGTACACCAATCCGAAAAGATTGACGGCAAAACCGTTCAGCAGCTCACAATTCACTATAATTGCATAGGCAATATTGAAATACCCGACCTTGAAATATAACCCGAAAATAATGTTTCGGTGCATATAAGACAGGGCGTAGATGTTCATTTTACATATGTAGCAAGTTAAAAAGGCAAAAAAACCGAGTGTCATACAAAACCTTTCAAGTTCTGTAAGAACACTCGGTATGGTCGAGGTGACAGGATAAAGCTTGCTTCGCAATCTTTCGTGCTTGCCGACTGAAAGGCATATGCCTTTCAGTAACCCGTCTGCGCACCGCTCGTCGGCAAAACAATTCACTGAATTGTTTTGCTTATCTACTCGCACCTTCTTAAGGTTCAAATCCTTTTTAAACATAAAAAATGCAACCAACTTACAGTTGACTGCTTATCCTTTCACGCTTTCCTAAGGCCTAAACCTCTTTATTTTACCATAAGCCACACCAATCAGTATTTTTTGTCAACGCCGTAAAGCGTTCTCGTTCGGCGCGCGCAAGCAAGTCGAACGAAAAAGGAGGAATGACGATGTGTATGATGATTTTTCTTAAAAAAGAAAAATCGGAATGGAGCAAAGTCCATTCCGACGTGGTCGAGGTGACAGGATTTGAACCTGCGACCTCTGCGTCCCGAACGCAGCACTCTACCAAACTGAGCCACACCTCGAAAACATTGACTATTATAGCACTTTTTCTCACCAAAGTCAAGAGAAATTTTAAAAATTTTTAATCTTTTTTTAAAACGGATAAACAGTGTCTGAATGAGGCGGCAATATGACATTATTGTTTGACAAATTCTATCTCCTGTGTTATACTAAAACATAATATGTGTTTTTTTAATTGGAATACTATTTCTGAAATATCGGCAACAGAAGACAGACGAGGTGATTTAAATGTTTATTTCAGAATCGCTTGGTGTAAACGAAAAAGGTCATTTAACCATAGGCGGTGCGGACACGGTTGATATTGCAAACACGTTCGGCACGCCCGCTTATGTGATGGATGAGGCGCTTATCCGCAAAAATTGCAGGCTTTATTTAAATTCCATTAAAAAGGCGTGCGGTTCAAAAGGGCTTGCGCTTTATGCAAGCAAGGCGTTTTCCTGCGTGTATATCTGCCGATTGGCGGCAGAGGAGGGCATGGGATTGGACGTTGTTTCGGGCGGTGAGATATACACTGCCGTGAAAGCTGATTTCCCTATGGAGCGCGTTTATTTTCACGGAAACAACAAAACGGCAGACGAAATTGAATTTGCTCTCAAAAACAATGTTGGTCGCTTTGTGGTTGACAATAAATATGAATTAGAGCTTTTAAATCAGCTTGCCGGACAGCAGTGCAAAAAAGCAAACGTACTGTTTCGCATAAAGCCTGGGATTGACGCGCATACGCATGATTTTATCCGCACGGGTCAAATCGATTCCAAATTCGGCTTTGCACTCGAAACGGGTGAGGCAATGGACATTATTAAGCATGCCGCAACCCTTCCTAACATTTTGGTTGTGGGTCTTCACTGCCACATCGGCTCGCAGATTTTTGACAAAGACCCGTTTGTGCATGCCGCAGAAGTTATGACCGATTTTATGGCAGACGCTGCAAAAGCAACCGGCATCACTTTTACCGAACTGAATTTGGGCGGCGGCTACGGGATACGGTATCTTCCCGAGCACGACCCGATTGGTTACGACGAATACATTGGCGATGTGGCAAAAGCTGTGGAGGTGACCTGTAAAAAACGCGGCATTGAAATACCTGCGCTTTTAATGGAACCGGGACGTTCGCTTGTCGGTTCGGCCGGCATTACGCTCTACACGGTCGGCGGAATCAAGGATATTCCGAACGTTCGGAAATATATATCGGTAGACGGCGGCATGGGAGATAATCCGCGCTATATTTTATACGAGGCGGAGTATACCGCCCTTCGCGCAGATGATGCAAATGCTTCGCCTTGCGAAAAAGTGACGGTTGCGGGCAAATGCTGCGAATCGGGCGACCTTTTGATGAAAGATGTGCTGTTGCCGCACTTTGAAACAGGCGACATTATGGCAGTTTTGGCAACAGGCGCTTATAACTATTCCATGGCAAGCAATTATAATAGGATTCCGCGACCGCCCGTGATTATGGTAACGGACGGAAAAACGCACGAAATTGTGCGCCGCGAAAGCTATGAAGACATTATAAAAAATGACGTGTTATAAAAAACGAGGTGTTTCCCATTTTAAATTTAAACTACGTTTTTACGCTTTTAATATCTGCTCTGGCAGCGCTGATTGCCATTGTGGTGCATGAGGTTTCGCACGGGTATGCCGCCTATTTAATGGGGGTCACAACCGCCAAAGCCGACGGCAGACTTTCTTTAAATCCGCTGCACCACATCGACTGGATCGGTGCGCTTTGTTTGGTGTTTTTCCACATCGGCTGGGCAAAACCTGTGCCGATTAACCCGTTCATGTTTAAAAATCGAAAAAAAGGTATTATATTGGTAAGCCTGGCAGGTCCCGGATCTAACTTTATTTTAGCGGTTTTATCCATGATTTGCCTGTGCCTTTTGTACCCGATACAGGGCGTTGCTGCCTCGTGGGTGTCCTACTTTTTCTTATCGCTCAGCACGGTAAACATCGGTTTGGGACTGTTTAATTTAATTCCCATTCCTCCGCTTGACGGCTCGAAAGTGCTGTCCCAGTTTTTGCCGATGAAAGCAAGAGTGAGCTATTTAAATTTTGAACGCTACGGCGGGATTTTGCTGTTTTTGCTGATTTATTTCGGACATCTTTCCGAATATTTAAACATCGCAATGCAGTTCGTTTTTACCCATATGCTGCAGCTTATTTCGGGAATTATTTTGTAAGGAATCGGAGTTTATTATCATTATGACGGATTTACGGTTTCGGCTTGATGTGTTTGAGGGGCCGCTTGACCTGCTTTTGCACTTAATTGCCAAGAACAAACTAAATATTTACGATATTCCGATTTCACTGATTACAGAGCAGTATTTGGATTATCTGAAAAAAATGCAGGACGCGGATTTAAACATTCGCAGCGAATTTTTGCTGATGGCTGCAAAACTTTTGTATATCAAGTCCCGCGTTCTTCTCCCGCAATATGATGAAGAAGAGGAAGAGGAGGATCCGCGCCAGGAGCTGATTTTAAGCCTTGCGGAATATAAAAAATACAAAGAAATTTCCGTTTTCTTTGATAACCGAAAGGCAATTTGCGACTATATTTATTTTAAAGCCCCGTCCGATACCGAAGGCTATAAAACAAAGGTTAAAGCAGATGTGATTCCCATTGAAAAATTAACCGGCGCATTTGCCGCAGTTATGGAGCGGTTTGAAAAAAGCCTTCCGCCCTCAAAATTTATGTTTTCGGGCATTGTCGGCAGAGAGCCGGTTTCGGTTAAATCTAAGGTTAAGGCAATCCGTTCGCACCTTGCAATCAGCGGTCAGGTAACGTTTGACGGATTGTTTGACGAGGTGGAATCAAGAAGTGAAATTGTTGCCATTTTCCTTGCGGTTTTGGAAATGGTTCGAAATGATTCGCTGCTCATTACCTATTCGGACAAGGGCATTGTGCTCAGCGAATCAAAGACAGGGGAAAACAAAGAATGAACATAGAGAGAATTGAAAATGCAATAGAGGCGATTTTGTTCGTTGCGGGCGACGGTGTTTCTGTGGACAAGCTGGCAGAAGTGTTTGACATGCCGAAAAAAGAGTTTGAACGGATTATGTCTGCCTTTTGCGATAAATATAACTATGCCTCTCGCGGTCTTAAAATCCTGCATTATGGCGATTTTTATCAGCTTGGGACCAATCCCGATTTATTTGAATATTTAAACAAATATGCGGGCATAAAAAAACCGAACAATTTATCGCGTGCAGCGCTTGAAGTGCTGTCCATTATTGTGTATAATCAGCCGGTTACACGCAGCACGATTGACAAAATCCGCGGGGTGGACAGCTTTGGTCCTTTAAAGAAACTGCTTGACCGTGAAATTGTGGAAGAACAGGGAAGATTAGAGGCGCCCGGCATGCCGATTCTTTACGGCACAACGCCCGAATTTTTAAAATTGTTCGGGCTAAACAGTTTAGAAGACGTGCCCGATTTAGACACCATGCAGCTTTCGGTTGCAGATATCGATGTTTTAAATTCTACGGAAGGTAGGGTTTCGGTGCAAAGTGCCGAACCTGAAACCGAGATGGAGAATAACGATGAATAACTTGTGGTATTTATTGCTTTTCATCCCTGTTATTTTGCTGTTTGTGCCAATTTCGGTTTTTGTTGGGTTTAACAACGACTTAAATTTAATTGTCCGCGTGCTCGGCATTAAAATGTTTGATTACAATAAGCGAAAGAAAAAAGCGGACAAATCGGACGAAAAAAAGAAAGAGAACCGGACAGAGGAGAAAAAAGAAGAGGTTAATACCAGTGCTGAACAAAGCCTGCCGGACAAGGCACAGGGCGTTTTAAAGCAAATTAAAGCGTATTTTGCGCTGATTTCCGAGGCGCTCGGAATTCTAAACCGCCACATCAAAAAAACACTGTACATCCAAAATTTCATGTTTGAATTTTCCTTCGGTTTGGGTGACGCGGCGGCAACCGGCATTTTTTCGGGTGCAGCATATGCCGTCGGGAACTGTTTTTACGCATATCTTTTAAACAATTATAAAGTAAAGCGTCACGAACTTAAAATTGCGCCTGATTTTGACAAAAAAGGCTTTTCGGTATTGTTTGAACTTAAACTGAAAGTGTCGCTGTTTTGGCTGATTCGGCTTTTGTATAAGGAAAGACATGTTTTGTCTAAACTATATATAATATCAAAAAAGAAAGATGGTGTTTAATATGCTGGAGCATCCGATTAACGGATTGATGAACAGTGCAATGGAAAATTTGAAACAAATGGTGGACGTTGACACTATTGTCGGCAAGCCGATTACAACAGAGGACGGAACGGTTGTTATCCCTGTTTCTAAGGTAAGTTTCGGTCTTGCGGCAGGCGGAAGCGAGTTTTCCGCAAAAACGGCTACGGAGCAGAATCCGTTTGGCGGCGGCGTTGGCGCGGGCGTTTCGATTAACCCTGTTGCGTTTTTGGTTGCCAATGAGGCACAGGTGAAACTTTTGCCGGTTGACGATTCGGACGCCGCATCGAAACTGATTGATTACGTACCCGCCATGGTGAACAAAATCACAAGCCTGTTTTCCAAAAAAGACAAAGAAGAATCGGAAGAATAATTTAAGCTGCCGCCTAATACCATTGTATCAGGCGGTGATTTTTTTGAAAAAATTTTTGTGTGGCACAGGTATATGCTTTTTGCTAAGCATAAGCCTGTTTTGCCTTGACTTAACCTGTTATGCGCTCGACCTTTCGGCAGAAAGCGCGGTCCTGTACGAGCCGATTTCGGGCAGATTCCTTTATGAAAAAAACAAAGACCAAAAAATGCCCATGGCAAGCACAACAAAGATTGTAAGTGCCATAACGGCGATTGAAAACGGAAATCTAAAAGATATAGTAACCACAAGCAAGTATGCCGCTGCGGTTGAAGGATCATCTGTCTGGCTGGCGGAGGGGGAGAAGCAAACACTGCTTGATATGCTGTACGGCATGATGCTATCTTCCGGGAACGATGCGGCAATCGCAGTCGCCGAGCACATTGGCGGAAATTGCGACAATTTTGCAAAGCTTATGAATCAGACGGCAAAAATAGCGGGCGCAGAGAACTCGAATTTTCAAAATCCCAGCGGACTTGATAATGAAAATCACTACACAACGGCTGCCGACCTTGCCAAAATCACCGGTTATGCCATGAAAAACGAAACTTTTAAAACCATTGTTGCCACCAAAAGTCACAACATACCCTGGGAGGGCCACGAGTGGGACAGAAAACTGAAAAATCATAATAAGCTTTTATATCAATATGACGGCTGCGACGGTGTGAAAACCGGATTTACCAAAAAATCGGGTCGTTGTTTGGTATCAAGCGCTACGCGGAACAGCGTGCAGCTCATTGCCGTCACACTGAAAGACCCGGATGATTGGAAAGACCATGCCGCCCTTTTGGATTATGGTTTTTCGCTTCTTACGCCCAAAACGCTGGTTGAAAAAGGACAGAAAACAGAGCCTGTGCCCGTTAAAAACGGCGAATCCGATCATGTGTCCGCCATGTATTCGGAATCGATTATTTTGCCCGTTACAGAAGGGGACAGCACGGATTTTAAATTAACCTTTGCCGAAAATGTTGAGGCGCCTGTAAAGGCGGGCGACGTGGTTGGTTTTGCGGAAGTGTTTTTAAACGGAAAATCGGTCGGAAAGACGGACATTGTTGCAGCCCAAAGTGTTCAAAGGCAGTATGTTCCGCAGTTTAAAGATTTCTTTTTGCAGTTAATGTCATCAATGTTCAGCATATAAAAAAGGCGCTCATTAAGAGCGCCTTTTAAAATTTGTTTTATTTCTTATTTTTTGTAACCCAGTCTTGATGCCGCTTTATAAAATCTTTGGTTTCAGCCGCAACAATCGGGCTTAATGCAAAGAGGGCAATTAAGTTCGGGAACGCCATCAAGCCGTTTACGATATCTGCCAGCGTCCAAACAAAGCCAATGCTGAGGTATGGACCTACAAATACTGCCAAAATGTACAGAACGCGATAGGTCATAATGATGCCTTTTTTCTCACCAACCAAATACTGCAAACATTTTTCGGAATAGTAATCCCAGCCCAATATGGTGGTAAATGCGAAGAATACCAGGCAAATCATAAGCAAAAATGCGCAAACGCTGTTGCTGAAGGGAAGTCCGCGGGTAAAAGCTTCGGTTGTAACTGCAACGCCTTTCAGCGTGCCGTCCATTGCGGGTTTGTATGCGCCTGTTAAAACGATTGCAAGACCTGTCATTGTGCAGATTACAATTGTATCAAAGAATGTACCTGTCATGCAAACCAAACCCTGACGAACCGGCTCTTTTGTTTTTGCGGCAGCTGCTGCGATAGGTGCAGAACCGATACCCGATTCGTTAGAGAAGATACCGCGCGCGATACCGTTCTGCATTGCGGATTTAATGGTAATACCAACCGCACCGCCGAATACCGCTTTGGGGCAGAATGCGCTCTTGAAAATTAAAACAATTGCGCCGGGAATGGATTTTAAGTTGCACAGAATAAGAAGAACTGCACAAACAACATATAAAACAGCCATGAACGGAACAATAATTTCCGAAACTTTGGAAATTCTCTTGATACCGCCGATGATAACGAGGGCTGCAAACAGCGTTACCAAAACGCCTGCGATAACGGTCGGCCAAGCGTAGCTCGATTCGCCCATGGAAAATGCAACCATCATTTTGTCGGGGTCAAAGAAGTTCTGAACCGCAGAGGTGATACCGTTGATCTGCGTCATAGTACCGATACCCAAAATACCAACCAGCATGCCGAAAATTGCAAACAGTTTTGCAAGCCATTTCCAATTAGCGCCCATACCTTTTTCTATGTAGTAGAAAGGTCCGCCGAGCACGTTGCCGTTCGAGTCCATCTGACGGTATTTAACAGCAAGCAAACCCTCGGAAAATTTGGTTGCCATGCCTAAAAATGCGGCAAATTCCATCCAGAACAGTGCGCCCGGGCCGCCTGCTGCAATCGCGGTTGCAACACCGACGATGTTACCGGTACCGATTGTTGCCGAAAGGGCAGTGCAAAGCGCACCGAAGCTGGTTACGTCGCCCTCGCCGTCCTCCTCATTCTGCACCATAAAGCGCAGCGCCTTGCGCAAGTGACGAACCTGCACGAAGCCTGTGCGGATAGAGAGCAGAAGTCCGACCGCTAAAATCAGCACGATAAGCGGAATACCCCAGACCCAACCGTCAACCACACCTAAAATCTTGTCCAGTTGTTCCATTTCAAATCCTCCCAATAAAAAAAGTTGTCACCCGAACGGAAACAACTTCAAAGAAACATTCTGCTTTAATAAACAGAACTTAAACCTTCGTCCTTTTGCCTGAGAGTTTCGATTTTTTCTATCAAAATAAAAAAATCTTGCCCCTTCGGCACTCAGAATACTTGAGCTTCTCCGAAGTTCCCTACATTTCCGGTTGTTATCCCTGAAATATCTGCGGGTGTTATTTAATTTTTACTCAACTATATTAC
>CAKSHV010000036.1 GCA_934457515.1 uncultured Clostridia bacterium | reverse complement strand
ATGTTTGCGAGCAGATGAAGGCATATACAGTGCCTGCGCTTGTGATTTGCGTTGCCAAAGGCTTTGAAGAGGATAGCTTAACCCGCCTTTCGGTTGTTATCGAAAATACGCTCGGCATTTCGGACGTGGTGGTGCTTTCGGGCCCGACTCATGCCGAAGAGGTGGCGCGCGGCGTGCCGACCGCCATTGTTGCGGCATGCGGAAACCTAAAAAAAGCAGAGCAGGTGCAGGATTTGTTTATGTCGCCTGTTTTTCGTGTGTACACAAACCCGGATGTTGCGGGCGTTGAGGTCAGTGGGGCGCTGAAAAATGTTATCGCGCTGTGCGCCGGCATTTCGGACGGCATCGGTTTCGGCGACAACACAAAAGCCGCACTGATGACACGCGGCATGGCGGAAATTATCCGCTTGGGGAAAGCGATGGGCGGAAAAGCGGAGACCTTTGTGGGACTGACCGGCATCGGCGATTTAATCGTAACCTGCACCAGCATGCATTCGCGTAACCGCAGAGCGGGCATTTTAATCGGAAAAGGTGAGAATGCGGACGAGGCGAAAAAAGACGTCGGCATGGTTGTAGAGGGCATTAAAACCTGCAAAAGTGCCTATCGGTTAGCGAAAAAATACGGCGTGGAAATGCCGATTGTGCAGACGGCGTATGAAGTGTTATATAACGGCAAAAACCCGAAAGATGCGGTTTATTCACTCATGATGCGGGATAAAAAGCAGGAGTAGGAAATTCATTCAGACGAACGGAGATGTGTTTAAAAATGTACATCTATGCAGTTGTGTCAAAAACGCCGACCATTGTCGGCAAGGTTATCCGGCAGGTGCTGGACAATAAATACAACCACATGTCGCTTAGCTTAGAGCCGGATTTAAGCAAAATGTTTTCATTCGGCAGGGTGACGGTGAAGAATTTTTTGTCAAGCGGCCCGATTCGCGAAAGCTATTACACCATGTCGCTCGGCGGCGAGGCAGAGGTGGACATTTGCGTTTTCCGTCTGCCGGTCACCAAAAAACAATACGAGCGATTAAGCGAGTTCATTTCCTCGGTTTATTATGACGTGGACGGGTATGTGTATAACTTGGCAGACGCGATCGGCACTATTTTTCACCGCCGAATACGGGTGGATAAGTGCTATACCTGCATCGAATTTTGTAAGGATGCGCTGTCCTATGCGGAAATTGATGCTGCAAAGGATTTGGAGAATGTTTCGACTTTGGACGGTGTGCGCAGCCATCTTAAGCATTTTATGATTTACGAGGGCAATTACATAAAGTATCCGGGCGTTTTTTTGGAAAAGACCGAAAACGATGTCCGATTCTTGCAAAGCCGCGGATTGTATACCGAAATCCGCTACACGGCGGGTACATTGAAAAAGTTTATCGGACGGGTGTATCATACAAAGGTTCGGGTTGACAATTCAAGGAAAAAATAGTATAATATATTGAATAATTTTTAGGAAAGGAATGGTAAAAAAATGGAAAATCAGGTATTGCAGATTGCGGAAAGAATCAGAGGCCTGCGGCTGATTATGGAATTTACGCCGGAGGATATGGCAGAAGCGGCGGATGTCACTGTTGAAGAGTATCTGGCATGTGAAGAGGGCAAAAACGATTTTTCATTTACGTTTCTTTATAAATGCGCGGAAAAATTCGGCGTGGACATTGCAGAGATTGTTACGGGCGATGTGCCCAAGCTTTCCTGTTATTCTTTAACGAGAAAAGGTAGAGGCGTTCCGATTAAGAGAAGACGGGGCTTTTTCTATCAGCATTTGGGTTCACTGCTAAAGAACAGAAAAGCGGAACCGTTTATTGTGTGCGCTCCGTTTTCGGAAAACGAACAAAATGAACCGATTCATCTTTCTACCCATGCAGGACAAGAGTTTGATTATGTATTAAAGGGAAAGCTTAAAGTTGAAATTGCGGGTCATATTGAGATTATGAATGAAGGCGACTCTATTTTTTATGATTCGGGAAAGCCGCACGGCATGATTGCAACGGGCGGTGCAGACTGCGAATTTCTGGCAATGGTTTTGAAGGAGGAAAAAGAACATGAGTTTGGTATGTGACAAATATATAAATCCCGAGTTTGGGACGGACGGAATTTTATCTAAACTTACGTTTAATATTCCCGAAAATTTTAATTTCGGTTATGATGTGGTTGACGTTTTAGCAGAAAAATGTCCCGATAAGCGTGCGCTTATCTATTTAACCGACGACAAAAAAGAAACGGTATTTTCTTTCAGTGATATCAGCAAATATTCCAACATGACGGCAAACTATTTCCGTTCGCTCGGCATACAAAAAGGTGACCGCGTTATGCTGGTTTTAAAGCGCCACTATCAGTTTTGGTTTTCGATTATCGCGCTGCATAAACTGGGTGCAATCGTTATTCCCGCAACCCACCTTTTAACGAAAAAAGATTTTGTATACCGTTTTCAGGCGGCGGGCGTGAAAGCCATTGTCTGCACGGCAGAGGGCGAGGTTTCCGACCATGTGGACGCATCTTTGCCCGAATGCCCCGAAACCACCATTAAGGTTTTGGTGAACGGCAAAAAAGAGGGCTGGCACGATTTTAACGAGGAATTTAAGGCGTTTTCCGATAAAATGGAGCGTGTGGATACCAAGGCGGACGAGCTTATGCTGATGTATTTCACATCGGGCACAACCGGCTATCCGAAAATTGCAGCCCACGCGCACACCTATGCAATCGGTCACATTCAAACCGCAAAATACTGGCACAATGTCCGTCCGGACGGCGTGCATTTCACCATTTCGGACACCGGCTGGGGCAAAGCGGTTTGGGGCAAGCTTTACGGACAGTGGTTCTGTGAAAGTTGCGTCTTTGTGTATGATTTTGAGAAATTTAAAGCGGCGGACATTTTGGGTGTTATGGAAAAATACGAAATTACCACTTTCTGCGCACCGCCGACCATGTACCGTTTCTTTATTCAGGAGGACATTACAAAATACGATTTATCGGGGTTGCAGTATTGCACCATTGCGGGCGAAGCATTAAATCCGGAGGTATATAATCAGTTTTACAAGGCAACCGGCTTAAAGTTGTGCGAGGGTTTCGGTCAGACCGAAACCACGCTTGTGGTGGCAACTCTTGTGGGCATGGAGCCCAAGCCCGGCTCTATGGGCAAGCCTTCGCCGCAGTATGATGTGGCGCTTGTCGATTCGGACGATAACGAGGTTGCAAACGGCGAGGTGGGTGAGATTTGCCTTCGCACCGACAAGGGCGCACCGATCGGCATGTTTAAAGAATACTATCGGAATCCCGAAAAGACAAAAGAAGCATGGCATGACGGTTTGTTTCACACAGGCGACATGGCATGGCGCGATGAAGACGGATATTTTTGGTATGTCGGCAGAACGGACGATCTTATAAAAAGTTCGGGTTATCGCATCGGACCTTTTGAAATCGAAAGTGCACTGATGGAGCACCCGGCGGTTGTTGAGTGCGCCGTAACGGCTGTGCCTGACCCGATTCGCGGTCAGGCGGTTAAAGGCACTATTGTGCTTGCCAAAGGCTACACCCCGTCCGACGCGCTGGTAAAAGAAATTCAGGATTTTGTGAAAAAAGCAACCGCACCTTACAAATATCCGCGTGTGGTGGAGTTTGTGGACGAGTTGCCGAAAACCATCAGCGGTAAAATCAAGCGTGTGGACATTCGAAACAATAAATAAAATACGGAGGAGAAACACTTGGGAGCATTACAGAATAAAAAAGGCTTTATATGCGATATGGACGGCGTGATTTATCACGGCAACAATTTACTTCCCGGCGTGAAAGAGTTTGTGGAGTGGCTGCAGAAAAACAAGAAAGAATTTATCTTTTTAACCAACAGCTCCGAGCGCACGCCTGCCGAGCTTAGCCAAAAGCTGCAGCGCATGGGACTTTCGGTTCCGCAAAAGCATTTTTACACAAGCGCGCTTGCAACGGCGGAATTTTTGGCGCACCAAAAGCCCTATTGCAGCGCCTATGTTATCGGCGAGGCGGGACTGATGAACGCGCTTTATAACGAGGGAATTACCATGAATGACGTGAATCCCGACTATGTGGTTATGGGCGATACCAGAACCTATAATTTTGAAAAAATTGAAAAAGCGATTGAACTTGTGAACAAAGGGGCTAAGCTTATCGGGACAAACCCCGATATTACGGGTCCGACCGAGCACGGCATTATGCCCGCGACCGGTGCGCTGATTGCACCCATTGAAATTGCAACCGGCAAAAAGGCATATTTTGTCGGAAAACCCAATCCGTTAATGGTTCGCCATGCGATTAAGGCGATTAACTGCCACAGCTTAGAGGCAGCATTTGTGGGCGACAGAATGGATACCGATATTGTTTCGGGCTTGGAGTCATTAATCGACACGGTTTTGGTGTTAAGCGGTGTCACTTCAAAAGAAATGATTGCAAACTTTCCGTATAAGCCGACTTATGTGTTAAACGGCGTCGGCAAAATTATGAGCTGCGAAGACTAAAAAAGTTAAGAAAGCAAAAGGCTTTTTAATAAAAAGGACTGAAAACTTCACGCTTTTCAGTCCGTACAAATTTTTATTTGTTCATGAAATAATAGATGAGATAAATAATCAAAGCAAACAAGGCGGGGAACAATAAAAGCAGCCGCGCGAAAACGGTGTTTTTCGGCATTTTGGGTGTTTCCATTTCTTCAACGCCCGAAAAGTCATAGTCCTGGTTTGGCGCAATCACGTCTTTTGCCTTGTCTAAAAGCGAAGCGGGAACCATAACGGAAACGGCAAAATTGCTTCTGCCGCAATACACTTTTGCAACCGAACCGAATCCGGAATAGCTTAAAAATGCGGGAATTCCGCTTGCCTCAAGCTTGGAAAGCAGAACGTCTGCCTCGAACTCGTCGGCTGTTTCGGTCAGCTTAACCGGTTCGCCGAGGTCGGAAAACACATCGGTTTCTTCGGTTTGCAGTTTTTCGACAAGCGTTTGTCCGCAGTCGGGACAGGTTGTGACAGATGGATTGTATTCGGTTTTGCATTTGGGACACCAGGGCATAATGTAATCCGCCTTTCTTTTTGGCTGAAAAAACAGCCGATTTTGTGTTAAATCAGCTTTATTATAATCCAAAAACACAAAATATGCAATAGAATTATTAAAATTTTCAAAATTAGGTTGACAAATCAGGTCGAAAATAGTAAAATTTAAAGGTGAAGTATGCACAGATGTTTTGTGGACAATTTAATAGGTGATGAAAAAAGCATTTCGGTTTCGGGCGATGAGGCAAAGCACATCAGCCGCGTTATGCGCCTTACCGTCGGCGACAGGGTTGAGGTTTGCGACGGCAGCGGCATGACTTATCCTGCCGAAATCACAACCGTTTCCAAATCAGAGGTAACACTTTCTTTGGAAGAAGGAAAAATGGACGAATCCGAGCCGAAAACGAAAGTGATTTTGTTTGCAGGCCTTTCAAAGGGCGCGAAGATGGAACTTGTGATTCAGAAAAGCGTTGAGCTTGGCGTGCATGCCGTTGTCCCGGTTGCAACCGAATATGCGGTCGCAAAAGAGGGAAAACCCGAGCGGTGGCAGCGGATTGCGTTCGAGGCGGCAAAGCAGTGTAAGCGTCCGAAAGTGCCGAAAATTTATGACGCGGTTTCCTTTTCGGAGGCGGTAAGCATGCTTGAAAAGTGCAGCCTGTCCCTTTGTGCATATGAAAAAGAAACAGCCATAAGTGCGGCAAGAGCACTGAAAAAAACAGAAAACTTAGAAAGTGTCGGCATTTTTGTGGGACCCGAGGGCGGCTTTTCGGAAAAAGAAACAGAAACGCTTCGGGCGCACGGTGTGCAGACGGTTTCGCTGGGAAAACGAATATTAAGAACCGAAACGGCAGCGATTGTGTTTTTAACGGTCGTGATGTTTTGTTTAGGTGAATTGGATTAATTTTAGGAGGAAAAATTTCAATGGCAAACAAAGTGGAAAACGAGCAGGTTGTAAACCGATTTTTGCTTTCAACAACCTATGCGCTGATTGCGGGAATCGGACTGTTTTATCTTTCGGAGGCAGCGGGACGGGCGGCAACGGCAAGTTTAGCGCTTACGATTTATTGGGTGTTTATCATAGCCGGAGGCCTTTCAGCCGTTTGGTTTGCAATTCGTAAATTTGTTTTGAAAAAAGGAACCTGCTACTACTTTTTCATGTTTTTATATTTGTGCATAGCGGGCGTATTTTTACGGTACGGAAACTATTTGCCGCATTTGAACAATATGACCCGCCGCATTTTATTGGTTGGCGCATGCATCGGCGTTTTGTATATTTATGAACTTGTTGTGTATTTTCTTCGTGTGAACAAAGTCGACGGCAAAAAGAAAAAATAATGCCAAAGCGGGACAGCCTGCCTTGGTGTGCAAATTTTTTAAGCGGGCAGACAAATTGATTTTGCAGCTTTGGATAAACGCAACATCTCCCCGTTAAATTTGTTTGACAGTGTGGGCGAGGACAAACCTCGCCTTTTTTGTTCAATATCGGGATTACTAAATTATGCCGCAAAAAAGCGCGGTGACAAAGGAGATTTTTGTATGAACAAGCAGAGTTTAAACTTAACCATGCTGACAGATTTTTATGAAATCACCATGGCAAACGGCTATTTTGAATTCGGAATGGAAAACCAAATCGGTTGTTTTGATATGTTTTTCCGCAAGATTCCTGACGACGGCGGATTTGCGATTATGGTCGGCGTGCAGCAGCTTTGCGATTATATTAAAAACATGGAATTTACCAAAGAGGACATTGAATTTTTAAGAAGCAAAAAGTGCTTTTCCGAAAAATTCCTTGCCTATCTTGAAAACTTTAAATTTGCGTGCGACATTTGGGTTGTGCCCGAGGGAACACCTATTTTTCCGCAGGAGCCGATTGTGATTGTGAAAGGCCCGATGATTCAGGCGCAGTTTGTGGAAACCATGATTCTGCTTACCGTAAACCACCAAAGCTTAATCGCCACCAAGGCGAACCGCATTGTCCGCGCGGCAGACGGCAGAGCAGTGTTTGAATTCGGTTCGCGGCGCGCACAGGGGTCGGATGCGGCAGTGCTCGGCGCACGCGCGGCATACATCGGCGGTTGTGCGGGCACGGCGTGCACCATCGCAGAGGAAATGTACGGAATTCCTGCGGTCGGCACCATGGCACACAGCTGGGTGCAGGCATTTGACAGTGAGTATGAGGCGTTTAAAGCCTATGCGACTTTATATCCCGATAAGTGTGTGCTTTTGATTGATACCTATAACGTGTTAAAATCCGGCCTGCCGAATGCGATAAAAGTGTTTAACGAATACGTTGTGCCGACGGGAAACCGCCCGATGGGCGTTCGCATTGACAGCGGCGATATTACGTATCTGACCAAAAAGACTCGAAAAATTTTGGATGAGGCGGGCTTTGCCGATTGCCCGATTATGGCGTCGAACTCGCTTGACGAATACATTATCCGCGACACCCTGTCGCAGGGCGCGCAGATTAACTCGTTCGGTGTCGGCGAGCGGCTGATTACTTCGAAATCCGAGCCGGTGTTCGGCGGCGTGTATAAGCTGACTGCCGTTGAAAAAGACGGAAAAATGATTCCGAAAATCAAAAAGAGCGAGAATGTTTCCAAAATTACCACACCGGGCATTAAAACACTGTATCGCTTGTATGAAAAAGAGACAAACAAGGCGATTGCCGATGTGGTAACACTGATTGATGAAGAAATCGATGAAACCAAGCCCTATACGCTGTTTGACCCCGAATATACCTGGAAAAAGAAAACCGTTTCGGATTTTAAGGTTCGCAAGCTCTTGGTTCAGGTGTTTGACAAGGGAAAATATATTTATCACGACCGTGATTTGAACGAAATCAAGGCGTATTGCGAAAAAGAGATTGCAACGCTGTGGGACGAGGTATTACGTTTTGAAAATCCGCATAATTATTATGTGGACCTAAGCCAAAAGCTTTGGGATATGAAGCACAAATTACTGGAGGAAAATTAGGAGGAAAGACACATGGGCCGAAAAGAAGCGCGTGACGGCGCCTTTAAAATGCTTTTTCAACTGGATATTAACAACAATGCAACCGAGCAGGCATTGGAAGACTATTTTAAGGAATACAGCTATACCAAAGCAGATGAGGCATATATTACAGACGTTGTGAAAGGCGTTTTTGACAATTTGGAGAAAATAGATAAACTGCTTGCCGAGGCGGCAAAAAGCTGGACGTTAAACCGCATTTCCAAGGTGGACAAAGCGGTGCTTCGCCTTGCGGTTTATGAAATGTATTACAGAGAAGATATTCCGGACAGCATATCGGTTTACGAGGCGGTGGAGCTTGCCAAGGTTTATGATTCGCCGAAGGCGGGTGGTTTTGTAAACGGACTTTTGCGCGGTATTTTGCGCAAAAAAGAAGAGGGAGAAGCAAAGAGTGAATGAGAGAGCACTGACGGTTTCGGAGCTGAATGCCTACATAAAGCGGCTGCTTGATACCGATTTGCTGCTTTCGGGGCTGTGGATTAAGGGCGAGATTTCAAACTTTAAAAATCACACCTCGGGGCACATGTATATGACGCTGAAAGACAGCGGCGGTGCTGTGCGGGCGGTGATGTTCCGTTCGGCGGCACAGAGGCTTAAATTCATGCCCGAGGACGGCATGAAGGTGCTGGTTTTCGGACGCGTTTCGGTGTTTGAAAGCGCGGGACAGTATCAGGTTTACATCGAGGCAATGCAGCCGGACGGCGTGGGCGCGCTGTATGTGGCGTTTGAGCAGTTAAAAGAAAAGCTTGAAAAAGAAGGCTTGTTTGACGAAAGAATTAAAAAGCCGATTCCGTCATTCCCCGAAAAAATTGCGGTTGTCACATCGCCGACAGGCGCGGCAATCCGTGACATTTTAAATGTTTTGGGACGAAGATATCCGTTAGCTCATGTGGTTGTTTGCCCTGTTTTGGTGCAGGGAGAGGGCGCAGCGGCGCAGATTGCGCACGCGATTGCTTATGTGAATGAAACACACCTTGCCGATGTGATTATTGCAGGGCGCGGCGGCGGTTCGATAGAGGATCTGTGGGCATTTAACGAAGAAATTGTGGCGCGCGCGATTTACGATTCTATAATTCCGATTATTTCGGCGGTCGGTCACGAAACCGACTTTACCATAGCCGATTTTGTTGCAGACC
>CAKSHV010000035.1 GCA_934457515.1 uncultured Clostridia bacterium | reverse complement strand
AACCCGTGTCGCTCGAAACGCCGATCGGCGAAGAAGAGGACAGCCATCTGGGCGACTTTATTCCGGATGATGATGCGCCCGCACCGGCAGAGGCAGCGTCGTTTACCATGTTAAAAGAACAGCTCAACAACGTTTTGTCTACTTTAACCGACCGCGAGGCAAAGGTTTTGCGCCTGCGTTTCGGCTTGGAAGACGGCAGAGCAAGAACCCTTGAGGAAGTGGGCTTTGAGTTTGGCGTAACGCGTGAGCGCATCCGCCAGATTGAGGCAAAAGCGCTCAGAAAATTGCGCCATCCCTCCCGCAGCCGTAAGCTGAAAGACTATTTGGAATAAAATGTTTGCGGAAATAATTTGACAAACGCTCGATTCTTTGCTATACTGTAATAAGAAGAGGATAAGTTTATCAACATATTTTTTCGATTATGAACGAAAGGATTGGCGGTTATTATGAAAAAAATGATCAAAAAGAAAGTGTATAACACGCAGACAGCAAAGGAAATCAGCAGAACAACCTTCGGCGAATTCGGCGATGCGGACGGATATGAAGAAATTTTGTACGAAACAAAAAAAGGCGACCGTTTTATTTACGGAATCGGCGGTCCGGAAAGCAAATATCCCGAAGAAACCATTATTCCCGAGAAATAATTTTTAATAAATGCTGAACCGAAGGGACGCTCCCGACGGAAAAGCAACCTACATTTTTCTGACACCGAAATGAACAGTTGAGGTGAAAGGCAAACAGCTTTGCAGCAATGCGATTGGTGCGCGCCTTTTACGGCGCGCTTTTTTATTTTATGTTTAGAAAGGAGTTTTATTTAGTGGAAACGAGAATTGCCATTGTCGGCATTATTGTGGAAAACCCCGATTCGGTCGAGGCACTGAACCGCCTTTTGCATGAATACGCGCATGCAATCATCGGCAGAATGGGGATTCCGTGCAGAGAGCGCAGCATAAATGTCATCAGCCTGGTTTTAGACGCAAAGCAGGACGAAATCAGCGCCCTGTCCGGAAAAATCGGCGCTTTGGACGGTATAACCACCAAAACCGCATATTCTAAAATGTAATTTAAGACCCTTAATGGGGCAGAAACGGAGTTTAAAAAATGTCTACATACGACCCGAAATCTATGAAAGCAGAAGAATTTATCTGCCATGATGAAGTGCTTTCAACCCTTAAATATGCCGAAGATAACAAGCATAACGAGGCGCTGATTGACGAAATTATTGAAAAAGCAAAGAAAAGAAAAGGACTAACGCACCGCGAGGCGGCGGTTCTTTTGGATTGCGATATTGAAGAGAAAAACAAGGAAATTTATGCGCTTGCCGAGCAGATTAAGAAAGATTTTTACGGAAACCGCATTGTTATGTTCGCGCCGCTCTATCTTTCGAACTATTGTGTAAACGGCTGTGTATACTGTCCGTATCACTTGAAAAACAAGCACATTGCGCGCAAAAAACTGACCCAGGAAGAGGTTGCACGCGAAGTTATCGCACTGCAGGACATGGGACACAAGCGTCTTGCCATCGAGGCGGGCGAAGACCCTGTGAACAACCCGATTGACTATATTCTCGATTGTGTGAAAACCATTTACAGCATCAAACACAAAAACGGCGCGATTCGCCGCGTGAACGTAAACATTGCGGCAACCACGGTTGAAAATTACAGAAAATTAAAAGAGGCGGAAATCGGAACGTATATTCTGTTCCAGGAAACCTATCATAAAGAAAGCTATGAAAAGCTGCACCCCACAGGCCCGAAACACAACTATGCTTACCACACCGAGGCGATGGACAGAGCTATGGATGGCGGTATTGACGATGTGGGTCTCGGCGTTTTGTTTGGCTTAGAGCTTTACCGCTATGAGTTTGCCGCACTTTTAATGCATGCAGAGCATTTAGAGGCAGTGCACGGCGTCGGTCCGCACACCATAAGCGTTCCGCGCATTAAGCGGGCGGATGATATCGACCCCGGCGTGTTTGACAACGGTATCGATGACGATACGTTTGCAAAAATTATTGCCTGCATCCGCATTTCGGTGCCGTATACCGGCATGATTATTTCCACGCGTGAAAGCAAAGCCTGTCGCGAGCGCGTTTTGCATTTGGGCATTTCGCAAATCAGCGGTGCGTCGCGCACAAGCGTCGGCGGTTATTACGAGCCCGAGCCGGAGGACGAGTGTTCCGAGCAGTTTGACGTCAGCGACAACCGCACATTAGACGAAGTGGTTCGCTGGCTGATGGAACTTGGCTACATTCCGAGTTTTTGTACAGCATGCTACCGCGAGGGCAGAACGGGCGACCGTTTCATGTCCCTTTGCAAAAGCGGACAGATTCAGAACTGCTGCCATCCGAACGCCTTAATGACGCTGGAGGAATATTTGTTAGATTATGCATCGGAGGACACGCGAAAAATCGGTCAGGCGCTTATCCGCGCAGAACTTTCCAACATCCCAAAAGAAAAAGTTCGCCATTTGGTGGAAGAAAACCTGGAAAATATCAAAAACGGACTTAGAGATTTTAGATTTTAATTAAAACTTACCGAAACGGAGGGAAAATACATGGGTTTAAATGACACGCCGTCCGGCGTTCGCGTACATATCGGCTTTTTCGGCAGAAGAAATGCGGGTAAATCAAGCATAGTTAATGCGGTAACAGGGCAGAACCTGTCCGTTGTGTCCGATGTTTTGGGCACAACCACCGACCCGGTTTCAAAAAGTATGGAGCTTTTGCCCATGGGACCCGTGACGGTTATCGATACGCCCGGTTTTGACGATTTGGGGGAGCTCGGTGCTTTGCGCGTGCAGCAAACCCGCCGCGTTTTGGAAAAAACGGACGTCGCGGTTTTGGTAACCGACGGAACGGAAAAAAAAAGCCAAACCGAAGCGGAACTCATTTCCCTTTTTAAAGAGCGGAATATTCCCTATATCATTGCGGTTAATAAAAGCGATTTAAGCGGTTTTCACGGCGGGAATGCCGAAAATGAAATCGCGGTCAGCGCCAAAACAAAAAGCGGAATTTTTGAATTAAAAGAGAAAATCGCGGCCCTTTCGCCGAAAGAGGCGGAAAACACCCGCATTATCAGCGATAAACTAACGCCCGGCAGTGTGGTTGTTTTGGTTACGCCCATTGACGCGGCAGCACCGAAAGGCAGAATGATTTTGCCACAGCAGCAGACCATGCGCGATATTTTAGATTACGGCAGCATACCGGTTTTGTGCCGCGAGTTTGAATTAGAGCAAACTTTAAACGCTTTGAAAAATCCGCCCGCCATGGTAATAACCGACAGTCAGGCGTTCGGCGTGGTTTCAAAAATTGTGCCCGAAAGCGTGCCGCTAACCTCTTTTTCCATTTTGTTTGCCCGCTTTAAAGGGTACTTAGAGGGTGCAGTAAAAGGCGCATTTGCGCTGGAAAAACTGCAAGGCGGAGAGAAAATTTTAATTTCCGAGGGCTGCACCCACCACAGACAGTGCGGCGATATCGGAACGGTAAAACTGCCGAACTGGATTAAAAAATTTACAGGCAAAGAGTTTGAATTTGAATTTACTTCGGGCGGAACGTTTCCAAGCGATTTGTCGCCATATGCGCTTGTTGTGCACTGCGGCGGCTGCATGCTAAATGCAAGGGAAGTGACAAGCCGTATGCACCGTGCCGAAACCGCGGGCGTTCCCATGACCAATTACGGCGTTTTAATTGCCCATATGCACGGCATTTTAACGCGCTCCCTAAGCGTTTTCCCGGAGCTTTTAGAAGACTTATAAAAAGTGGCTGCTGTTGCAGCCACTTTAAGCGTGTCGGCAAAGCCGACACTTTCAAAGAGAAAACTCGTTACACTCGTATTCTCTTTGATTCAAGGGCTTACGTTCGCACGGCTTGCCGGAACCAAAGGTCAGGCAAGCCAGCCCTTGCAAGGAGTAAAATCGCAGGCACATGTCCTGCGATTTTACGAATTTAAATTTTGAGGGAAATTCCCTCAAACTCCCTTTCCATCTTCTGTTTAAGAACCGTGCTGTTTCCGATATTCGCTCGGCAAACAGCCGCAGGTTTCCTTAAACGCCGCCGTGAAACGGCTCTGACTCTCATACCCCACGGCGCGCGCAACCGACAAAATATCATCGTTTGTTTTAATCAGCAAAAGCGCCGCCTGTTCCAAACGGTGCTTTTTCATGTGCGCCGCAATGGTGGTGCCGTACACCTTTTTAAACACCTGTTTTAAAGTCGTTGTGTTTATCAAAAATTTCTTGGAAAGTTCTTCAATGGTAATCCGCTCGGAGATGTGCTCGATTAAATAGTTGTGCACATTTCGGATAATTTCCTCCTGCGAGGCGTTAAAATCCGCTTTTTTTTCGGGACAGGCAATTTCCATCACTTGTTCAACAATTTCGTGCAAAAGATAAATGCGCCGCGTGTCGTCTGCCTTGTAATACACTTCTTTTCCCTCACGGCGGCTCACCAGCAGTCCGCTTTCGGTTAAAGAATTTAAATGGTGCGAAACAGCGGGGCTGGACATGTCAAGCAGCGCCGCAATGTTAATCACACATTCCTCACAGTGGCTGAGCAGCCAGAAAATGCGCACCCGCGTTGGGTCGCTTAACTGCTTGAAAATATCCGAAACAGCCTCGAAATCCGATAAATTTTGCAGTTCTTTATATAAATCCTCGGTATGTGTGCCTGCACTGTGGTTGTGCGGAAGTTTTAATTCGTTCATAGCATATCTCCTTATTGAAATTCTGCCCGATTGGAAATGTTGTTCGCCTTTTTGGAAAGACAGGGCAAAAAAGACTTGATTTTTTCCTCAATTCTCAGTATACTACAATTGAATCAATTAAGCAAGTGTTTAATTGAAAATGAAAAATATTCGGAGGCATTACACATGAAAAAAACATATGCAATTGAAGTGGACTGTGCAAACTGCGCAAATTTAATGGAAGATGCGGCAAAGAAAACCGAAGGCGTTTTAAACGCAACCGTTAATTTCATGACGCAGAAAATGATTGTTGAGTTTGAAGAAGGTCAGGACGAGAAAAAGGTTATGAAAGCCGTTTTAAAGGCTTGCAAAAAGGTTGAACCGGACTGCGAAATTGAACTTTAAAATTTAAAAAATCAGGCGGAGGCGAGAAAAATGACAAAGAAACAGAAAAAAATGCTGGTTCGGATACTCATTACCGCTGTTATGCTGATTGCGCTTAAATTCATTCCCATAAGCGGCATCCCGCGGCTTTTGGCATACCTTGCCGCATACTTAATCATCGGATACGACATTTTGAAAAAAGCGGGACAGGGCATTATAAACGGCCGCGCGTTTGACGAAAACTTCCTAATGGCACTGGCAACGGTCGGCGCGTTCGGCTTGGCAATCTGGACGAAAAGCGGCGACTATTCGGAATGTATTGCCGTTATGCTGTTTTACCAAATCGGCGAGCTGTTCCAAAGCTATGCGGTCGGAAAAAGCAGAAAGAATATCACATCTCTTATGGATATTCGTCCCGATTATGCCAATATCGAGCAAGACGGGAAACTGACGAAAGTCGATCCGGACGAAGTGCATACAGGCAGCATCATCGTGGTGCAGCCGGGCGAAAAAGTGCCGCTTGACGGCATTGTGGAAAGCGGCAGCGGCAGCCTAAATACCGCGGCGCTTACGGGTGAAAGCCTGCCGCGCGATGTAAAGCCGGGCGATGAAATCATCAGCGGCTGCATCAATTTAAACAGCGTTTTGAAAATTAAAACCACCAAAGAGTTCGGCGAATCTACCGTTTCTAAAATTTTGGATTTGGTGGAAAACGCAAGCTCGAGAAAATCAAAATCCGAGGCGTTTATATCCCGCTTTGCCAAAATTTATACCCCCGCCGTATGTTTTGCGGCAATCGCTTTGGGACTGCTTGTTCCGGGTGCGCGCTTTGTTTTTGGGTTATCGGCTGACTTTTCGGTTTGGCTGTACCGTGCACTGACGTTCCTTGTCGTAAGCTGCCCGTGCGCTTTGGTTATCAGTATTCCGCTTAGCTTCTTTGCCGGAATCGGCGGTGCGAGCCGCGAGGGCGTTTTAATCAAAGGTTCGAACTACTTAGAGGCGCTTTCCGAAACCAAATATATCGTGTTTGACAAAACGGGCACACTGACAAAAGGCGTGTTTGCCGTAACGGCGGTGCACCACAATGTGATAGACGAAAGTGCCTTGATTGAAATTGCTGCGCTTGCAGAGTGCGCGTCTTCTCATCCGATCAGTAAAAGTCTGAAAAAGGCATACGGCAAGCCGATTGACCGCTCGCGTGTTTCTGATATTGAAGAAATCAGCGGTGAAGGCATATTGGCGAAGGTTGACGGAAAAGCCGTTGCGGTCGGCAACAGTAAACTGATGAAAACAGTCGGCGCTGCATTTGTTGACTGTCACAGCGTCGGCACGATTATTCATGTGGCGTGCGAGGGCATGTATGCAGGGCACATTGTGATTTCGGACGTGATAAAGCCGAACGCGAAAGAGGCAATTTCACGCCTGAAAGACCTTGGTGTGCGTAAAACCGTTATGCTGACCGGTGACGCGAAACGCGTTGCGGAGTCTGTTGCGCAAGCCCTTGGCGTAGACGAAGTGCACAGCGAGCTTATGCCGGCGGATAAAGTGGCAAAAGTGGAAGAAATTCTTGCAAAAGAAGGCAAAAAAGATCAGGTTGCCTTTGTGGGGGACGGCATTAACGACGCACCTGTGCTGACCCGTGCGGACATCGGCATAGCCATGGGCGCTATGGGCAGTGACGCGGCAATTGAGGCGGCAGACGTTGTTTTAATGGACGACGACCCCATGCAAATTGCAAAAGCTATCGGCATTTCAAGGAAATGCATACGCATCGTAAAACAAAACATCTGGTTCTCGCTGATTGTAAAATTCGGCTGCTTGGCGCTTACGGCAGCGGGTTTCGCCAACATGTGGGCGGCGATTTTCGCCGATGTGGGCGTTATGGTCATCGCGGTTTTAAATGCAATCCGCGCCTTGAAATACAAAGATTAAAAATAAAGCTGAACGGTTTACCGTTCAGCTTTTAGCGTGTCGATAAAGTCGACACTTTCAAAGAGAAAACGAGCTGCGCTCGCATTCTCTTTGAGGACAAGGGCTTACGTTCGCACGGCGCTCACCGCGCCAGCCCTTGCAATGAGCCAAAAATCAGGCACGCGTCAAAGCAAACTGCGCATGTTTCGCTTTTTATGTTCAAAAAGCTCAACGCCGCTCCGTTGCTTTTCCTTTTTCGTGAAATTTGGCTGCGCCGCATTTCACGATGCCCTTTCAGGGCAAAACCTTCATTTTAATTTTTGGCATATTTTAATTTTGAGGGAAAATCCCTCAAACACCCTTTTCATAACGAACCCCCCGCGGCAATTTGCCGCGGGGGGTTATCTGATGATTAAAATTGGTCAATATCAGCCTGTTCCAGCATTTTAATGCCGTTTTCTTCAAAAATCTGAACCGAACGGCGTTTTTCGGACGGACGGATAATTAAAACTGCATTGTCACCGGTGTTTTTGTAGAAAGAATAGGTGTATTCAATCGAAATACCCGCGTTTTCAAGCAGAGTTAAAATGTTGCACAGCCCAAGCGGCTTGTCGGGCACGCAAACGCAGATAACGTTGTTCACCTTTGCAATGTGTCCGTTCTCGCGAAGCAGAGCGGTCGTCTTTTCAATGTCGCTTTCTTTAACAATGCAGCGCACAATGCCGAAGCTTGACGTGTCTGCAATAGAAAGCGCTTTTAAATCAATGCCGTTTTCGCCGAGCAGTTGGGTCAGCTCGCGCAGAGAACCTCTGATGTTTTCAAGATAAATGGAAATTTGACGTACAAACATAAAATTCATCCTTTCTTTGGCGCTTTGCCTTATAATTTGCGGTTATCGATAACGCGCTTTGCTTTGCCCTCGGAACGCGGAATGGATTTGGGCGGAACAAGGCTGACTTTTGCCAAAATGCCCACAACCGACTTGATTTCTGCGCCGATTTTTGCTTTCAGTTCTTCAATGTGCGAAACAGTATCGGAGAACATTTCCTCGGTCAGTTCCACTTTAACCTCCAGTGTGTCGGAGGAGTTCACACGGTCAACCACCAAAACATAGTGCGGAGCAACGCCGTTTGTGCTGACCAGAACCGACTCAATCTGGCTCGGGAATACATTCACGCCGCGGATAACAATCATATCGTCCGTTCTGCCGGTGATTCTGCCCATGCGGACAAGGGTTCTGCCGCAGGCACATTTTTCATCGGTCAGCGTGCAGATGTCGTGCGTTCTGTAACGAATCATAGGCATGCCCTCTTTGGTGATGGTGGTGAACACCAGCTCGCCCGGCGTGCCGTAAGGAAGCTGTTTTTCGGTTACAGGGTCAATGATTTCGGCAAGCACATGGTCTTCGTTGATGTGCATACCGTGTTTTTCCAAACATTCAAATGCAACACCCGGACCCGAAATTTCAGTTAACCCGTAAATATCGCATGCGTCGATATGCAAAAGCTCTTCAATATGCCGCCGCATTTCCTCCGTCCACGGTTCTGCACCGAAAACGCCGGATTTCAATTTGATTTCCTCGGGCGGAATTCCCATTTCTTTAATCGTTTCACCGAGATAGGTTGCGTAAGACGGTGTGCAGCAAAGCATGGTGGAGCCAAGCTCGCGCATCATCATAATCTGACGTCGGGTGTTGCCGCTGGACATGGGAACAACCATGGCGCCGATTTTTGTCGCGCCCTGATGTGTTCCGAGACCGCCCGTGAACAATCCGTAGCCGTAGCAAATCTGAATAATGTCGTTTTTGTCTGCACCGGCAGCTGTCAGAGCTCTTGCCATCATTTCAGTCCACACGTCGATGTCATTTTGTGTGTAACCCGCAACAATCGGTTTTCCGGTCGTGCCGGACGAGCCCTGAATGCGGACAATATCGCTTTTCGGCGCGGCAAACAGCCCGAAAGGAAATTCGTCGCGCAGGTCGGTTTTTTCGGTAAACGGCAGTAAAACAATGTCATCAACCGAATGTATGTCTTCGGGTTTAACGCCCTTTTCGTCCATTTTTTTGCGATAATATTCTACATTTTCATAAACTCTTTTAACTTGTTTTACAAGTCTTTCGTTTTGAAGCTCTCTTATTTTTTCATAAGGAGCCGTTTCAATTTCCTTTTGGTAATAATTGTGCATTGGTCCATTC
>CAKSHV010000034.1 GCA_934457515.1 uncultured Clostridia bacterium | reverse complement strand
CTTTCGGACAACTGCGCACCGGGCACAAAAGAAGCAATCGACCAGGTTACCGCTTTGTTTGACGAAGGCGGCTGGGACGTATTCAGCGGCGTGAAACTGGGCTTTGACAACGGCAAACTGACAAAGACCGATGCAGAACTTAAGGACAATGCAGGAAACGTAATCCGCAAGGCGGGCGAAGGCTCTGTTGAAGACGGCGTTATCACCGGCACAATGGACTACTTCGTAGAAGGCGTTGAGTTAAAATAAGCGCATCGGCTGACGCGCCGTAAGGCGTGCGTTTCACGCACGCCTTACCTTGTAACAACTTCCTTAAAGGGAGTTTGAGGGAATTTTCCCTCAAGATTTATATCCGTGAAAAATCAGGACATGCGCCTGATTTTTCACACATTGCAAGGGTTGGCTTTCCTGACCTTCGGTTCGGGAAAGCCGCGCGAGCGAAAACCCTTGAAGTCAAAGAGAATGCAAGCAAAGCTTGTTTTCTCTTTGAAAGTGTCGGTTAACCGACACGCCGTAAGGAGTGCTTTCTAAAAGAAAAGCACTCCTTAACGTGGTTTTTCAGTAATTTAGTAAAGGATGATATTGTGGCAAACGCTATAGAATTATCGGGCATTACAAAAACCTTTGGCGACATTGTTGCCAATAAAAATATTCATCTTTCGGCAAAGCAGGGCGAAATTTTGGCGCTGCTCGGCGAAAACGGGTCGGGCAAAACGACTTTGATGAACATTTTGTCGGGTATTTATAAGCCGGACAGCGGCGAAATATTCATTAACGGCGAAAAGGTGTCTATCCAGTCGCCGGAGGATGCAAAGCATTTGGGAATCGGCATGGTTCATCAGCATTTTAAGCTGGTGGAAAATTTCAGCGCGGCAGATAACATCTGGCTGGGCTCCGAAAAAGACGATGAGTTTTTGCTTCCCAAAGAACGGTACAAAAAAATTCACGATTTCAGCCAAAAATTCGGATTTGAAATCGACCCGCATAAGAAAATATGCGACATGTCCGTCGGTGAAAAGCAGACGGTTGAAATTTTAAAAATATTATATTACGGTGCGAAAATTCTTATTTTAGACGAGCCGACCGCCGTTTTAACACCGCAGGAAATCGAAAAACTGTTCGATGTGTTCCGCGCCATGCGCGACAGCGGCTGCTCGGTTATTATAATTACACATAAACTGCATGAAGTTTTGGAATTAAGCGACCGTGTGACGGTTTTGCGCAAAGGCGAAAGCGTTGCAACGGTAAACACTGCCGAAACGGACGAGAAAAAGCTGACCGAGCTTATGGTGGGGCGCCCGATAGAGCTTTCCATCGAACGGCCGGAATGTACAATGGACGAAACCCTTTTAAACGTGCACCATTTAACAGTGGAGAACGAAGAGGGGATAGAGGCGCTGCGCGATGTTTCGTTTGATTTGCAGCGCGGCGAAATTTTGGGCGTTGCGGGCATTGCGGGCAGCGGTCAGAAAGAGCTGTGCGAGGCGATTGCGGGTCTGCAGCCCATTCGCAAAGGCGCTATTTTATATAAGAAAGAAAATATCGAGGGCAAATCTCCGCGCGAGATTATAAGCCTCGGCATCAGCATGAGCTTTATTCCCGAGGACCGCTTGGGCATGGGTCTTGCCGCATCGCTTGACATTGCGGACAATATGCTGATTAAAAACTATGTGGATTCCAAAACACCTTTTGTGGACAGAAAAGGCGCGGAAAACTTAGCAACCCGCCTTGTGGACGAGCTGGATATCGTAACGCCCGGCATTCACACGCCGGTGCGCCGTTTGTCGGGCGGTAATGTGCAGAAGGTGCTTTTGGGCAGAGAGGTTGCCGCAAGTCCGAACCTTTTGATTGCCGCATACGCGGTGCGCGGCCTTGATATTAACTCGTCGTATACCATTTACGACATGTTAAATCAGCAGAAGCAGCGCGGCGTGGGCGTTTTGTTCATCGGCGAAGATTTGGACGTTATGCTAAAGCTTTGCGACCGCATTATGGTGCTTTGTCACGGCAAGGTGACCGGCATTGTGAACGCAAAGGATGTAACAAAAGAAGAAATCGGTCTTTTGATGGCAGACGCCTACGGCAAAGAAGAAAAAACAGAGGAAAAACACGAGCGCAAAGCGTTTGTTCCGCCTGTTGAGGAAATTAAGCAAGACATCAAGGCGCAAAAGAAAAAGCGAGAGCCGCTGTTCCGCATGAGCAAACGCGCCGATTTGTCGGTTGCCAAAAGCACGCTTTATTATGTGTATGCCGTGCTGCTTGCCCTTATTATGGGCGGCGTGTTCATCGCCGCAACGGGCGTAAACCCGCTTTCGTACTACGGCACGGTGCTGGTCGGCTGCTTTAATAATGCCATTTATTTAAAAGGCTATTTAAGCCTGATTCCGCCGCTTTTGATTACATCGCTCGGCATTGCCATGGCGTTTAAAATGCGGTTCTGGAACATCGGCGCAAACGGTCAGTTTATTATGGGCGCCATTCTCGCCACCTGGGTGGGACATATGCTGGCAAACAGCGCACCGCAGTGGTTAACCCTTTTGCTGATGCTGATTGCGGGCATTATCGGTGGCGGACTGTATGCATTTATCCCCGCATTTTTCAAAATGAAATTTAATACAAACGAAACCTTGCTTACTTTAATGCTGAACTATGTTGCCATTTACACTCTGTCGTTTTTGAAAACCACCATGTTTTTCCGCAAGGTGTCCGAAACAGGGCAGGTTTTCCGCCCCGACTTTAAGGCTCTTGCCGAAAACGGCTGGCTGTACAGCATAAAAATCGGCAATGTTCCGGTTGATATTTCTCTGATTGTTGCAATTGTGCTGACCGCACTTCTGTTTGTTTACTTTAAGAAAACCAAACAAGGTTATGAGGTTGCGGTTGTGGGCGATAGCCCGAACACCGCGCGCTACGGCGGTATGGACGTGAAAAAAATCGTGTTCCGCACCATTTTCTTAAGCGGTGCTTTGATCGGCGCGGCAGCAATGTTCCAGGTTTCGGGCGCGGCAACGGGTCACACCTTAAACGAGGGCATTACCAATGATGTGGGCTGGACGGGCATTACGGTTGCATGGCTTGCAAAGCTAAACCCCATAGGCATTTTCATCACATCGGTTTTGATGTGCATGTTGCAAAAGGGCACGGCGGTTGCGGAGAGTACATATAACATTTCGTCTGCGGCATCATCTGTGCTGCAGGGCATTATTCTTTTCACCGTCCTTGCGGCAGACTTCTTTACAAGATATAAAATTGTTTCGGGCAGAAACGGAGGTGAGCGCAAATGATGACCGTGATTAACTTTATTTATAATGCAATCCGCGCGGGTACACCGCTGCTTTTGGGCACAACGGGCGAAATTATAACCGAAAAGTCGGGCAGCTTAAACCTTGGCGTTGAGGGCATGATGGGCATGGGCGCCATTTGCGGTTACTACTTTGCGTGCAAAACCAACAGCTTTTTAATCGGTTTGATTATGGCATTTTTGGCGGGTGCCGCGGGCGGTTTGATTTTCGCATTTTTAACCGTTTCCCTGCAGGCAAACCAAAACGTTACGGGCTTGGCGCTGACCACGTTCGGCTGCGGCGTTTGCCAGTTTGCGGGCAAGTATCTTGCGGCAAACAACATGTTCCCGAGCTTAAACAATGCAGTGCATCTTAAAAACATTTCGGCAGATATCGGAATCCCGGTTTTAAAAGATATTCCGTATGTGGGAAAGCTGCTGTTTTCGTATAACCTTTTTGTGTATATCGCGGTAATTATTGCTGTGGCTGCTTGGTTTTATATTAAGAAAACAAAGCCGGGTCTTAAAATGCGCGCGGTCGGCGAAAACCCCGGTGCGGCAGACGCGTGCGGCGTGCGCGTGAATGCGTATAAATACCTGCACATTACAGTCGGCGGCGGCATCTGCGGTCTGGGCGGCTTGTATTTGGGCCTTATCACCAACGGCGGCGCGTGGAACGACTACTGGATTAACGGTATGGGCTGGATTTCGGTTGCGCTGGTTATTTTTGCAAACTGGAGCCCGAGCCGCGCGATTTTCGGTTCGTATTTCTTCGGCATGTTAAATGCCCTGCAGGCTTGGAAAGGCAACCTGGCGCATGATTTTCCGAACGTTTTGGGCTGGCTGGTTGTCATTCCGAACGAGTTTTATCAAATGCTGCCGTTCTTTATCACGGCGCTCGTTTTAATTCTTTCCTCCATGGGCAAGAAGAAAACCGCCGAACCCGCAAGAATCGGCATAAACTATTTCAGAGAAGAACGATAATTTTAAGATTCAGTCGGACTTGGCGTTATGCCAAGTCCGATTTCATAACACTAAGCAGCACAAAAAGTCGGGAAACGGAGCATAAAATTTGGTATACTGTAATCACGGAAAGGGAGTGAGGAAATGAATTGGATACAAGGCATACAGCGGGCAATTGACTATGTGGAGGAAAACATAACCGAAGAAATTGATTTTGAAGAAGCGGCAAAGCGGGCATATTCTTCTTCATTTCATTTTCAAAGGGTGTTTGGCATTTTGTGCGGATTTCCGCTCGGCGATTATATTCGCATGCGCAGGCTTTCCCTTGCGGGGAGGAGCTGGCAAAGGGCAAAATGCCCGACGCGTTTATCGAAACCTATCACCGAATCGTGACGGAGTTTTTCCCGCGGAGTACGCAGTATGAATATGCCGAAAACGTTGAGTTTGAAGTGTATTCCTCTGCCGATGTTTCCGACCCGAATTACAGGTACGAAATCCGGATTGCGGTTAAAGAAAAAACGGAGTAAAAAACAAGCCTCAACACACTCAGGTTGTAAAAAACTTATGCTTTTTTACAGCCTTTTTTACTGCCTGAAAAGAAAGATTTGAAAAAATGATACTTTTCTTCCAAAAAGGGTTGCATCGTACATTGATGTACGATGTATAATAGAAACGGTATGGAATACCATTTTTTAACGGGTATAAACCCGCTTAAGAAAAATGGGCTGCAAAAAGAGGAGAAATGCAGCCTATCATGTGAAAAGTTTAAGTTTAGACAAATATAAAGAAAGGATTGAAGTTTGAAATGAAAAGACGAATATTGTCGCTGGTTCTGGTTTTGCTTATGGCACTGAGTATACAGCCTGTCGGCACTTTGGCGGCGGATGAAACTTTGTTTGAACGCTATATTCCGATTAATCAGACGTATTCCGCGCAAATTAACCCCTTTACCGTTGAGGTTGGGTCGTCGTGCAACTTTTTTGTCGGCACGCAGTTTAAGGATGAAAACGGAAACATGACGTTTGACCCGCCGCTGAAACGGAAAGACCTGCAAGGAGACTTTTTGAAGATTAACTATGAGGGAACGTTTGGGTCGCTCGATAAAGACAAAATGATGAAAGCTTTTTCGCTTGCCGAGAATGACTATCTGCTTGCCATGGGGGATTCTTCCGCCAATCGCTACGAAAACTTCCATCCGTGGATTCATAAAGACGCGATTATCGTTTCGGTAGACCTTTATGACGCAAACAAAAAGTTTGTTCAAAACATAAGCCCCGCAACCGCTGTAATGGCTGTAGGTCCGGAGGGCGAGTTTTTAACCTGTTCGGTGCGGGACAATCATTATTGTTCCATCTTTTTCTCCGCCCAGGACAATATTTTTAAAGGAACGGATGACAAAAAGACGTCAACCCAGATTATGCATTTCACGCCCGCATACACCTGGCTTTCGGACAAAAGCGCTGCGGAGGGCTTAATCGGCTCGAAAGGAACAGAGGCGCCCGCATCGACCTATGAATTTATACAGTATCCCGAGGTTTCGGGCAAGCAGTATATGACCAACAACATTTTAAGCATTAACGAGTTTATCTCACCTAATAACACCTATTATCAGGTGGGGCACACCGAAGGCAAGATTGACCCCGAGGTGAAAAACAAGATTGAAAATGTGGTGGATTACTCGGAATACGGCTTAGTTTTGTCGCCCGGCTACACACGGCGCAGCATTTTGACGGCGGACGGCACCCTTTACGGCGTTACCACCCAATATGAAAAAGAAGTGCTGGCAACCGGCGTTAAGCAGGCGGGCAAGGCGCACTATATGACCAACAGCGGCGAAGTGAAAGAAATCGTAAGCGGAAAAACGATTGCAACCGACTGCAAATCTTTTGCCGAACACCGCTATGCCACCGTTATCGGCGTTTTGAAAAACGACGGCAGCTGCTATCTCGGCTATACATACCTCGGTGACGAGGCTTCCTATAAAAAAGGTCTGCAAAAGGTGATGGACAACGCAAAAGAAGTTGTTGCCGGCGGCGTTTGCGACGCAGACAATAATTTCTACCGCTGGAAAGAAGAAGTTATCGGCAAGGGCATGGACGAAGCGGCATGGTCAAGAGGCGAATTTATTCAGTATAATGAATATAAACTTTCGCTTGAAAAGCTGACGGACAACGCTGTCCGCGTTTTCCCCAACGAATATTTCACGGCGGAAAATTCAACGGCGGAAGAAGCCATAACCGGTTTTGTGCAGAACGGCGACGGCAAAATGTGGGCATTCGGTCTGCAAAATAAGTTCGAAATGGGCAATTTAAGCCTGATTAAGCATATTTTCTGCATTTATAAGGGCAGCCGCGGATTCGACAATGCAAACTTTGTCGGTCTGCTGCCGGAGGATAACGCGGGTTCATACGGTTTGGTTGCTAACCACTGTACGATGAACCGTCCGAAAGTCGGCGAGCTTGGCGTGGATTATCTTTCGGATGTTCCGGGCGGTTTTAAGGCAACCGATGGGTATACCTATGCGTTCGACAATGACGCGGACGACGGATCTTCCGAAAGAAGATTTAAAATGAAGCCGACCACGTTCCACTATTTAAACGATGGCAGTGAGATTTTTAAAGCACTGAACACAACAACCAACCCCGTTACCTCTTTGTATCTGCTGCCGAACGTTGCAAGAAGTTCATACGGAATGGATAATGTGAACGGCAGCACCGTGCTTTTGGAAAGAACTGACGGTTCCATGTGGATGACGCAGATATACCCGAAAGTTTCGGCGGCAAATATTGTGGCAAAGCTTGGCGGCTGGGAGTGCTCCAATGCCATCCGGATCACACAGCCGACCACCAAGAAAACCGCAACGGTTGACTATGTGGATTTTGTCAGCGGCGGAACGCTTTCCACCCTGTTCAACCTGGGCGAAACCAAATATCCCGAAACAAAAATTACAACACCTTATATCGAATCGGATTACTACACACAGATTACACCTTCGAAAGTAGACCAGCTTTACCGCGAGGGTAAGACGTTTTTGCTGCTGATTTGCAGAACGGGCTGTAACTATTGCAAAATGGCAAAGCCGCATATAAAAACAGCTATCGAGCGCGAACAGGTGCCGATTTACGGCTGTATTGACGATACCTCTTCCATTCAGTTCTTCTGGGACTATATTGCAGGAACCACTGCAACCACGCCTTTGTTGGTTTTGGTGAGGGGAAAAGATGATGTTGCGGTAAAAACGGGCGCTTATACCCAAAGTGCGATAGATGAAATGGTTGCAAAAGCAAAAATCGCAGGCGTATCCACCGACAAAGGGACGGCCGGCGCAACAACAGGCGCAACCACCGAGGTAACCGCATCTAAAATGCCGGACGATAAAATTTCGGTAAATAAGGCGGAATGGGAAGTACTGCTTCGAACAAACCGCGAACGGTTTAATCAGGGACTCAGCGTTCTTGCCATGCCGGGCGTGCTGCAGGCGTCGTGCAACATTCGTGAAAACGAACTGGTTACTCAGTTTGAACACACCCGTCCCAACGGCGAGGGACCGTTTACCGCATTTCCGAGTACGTTTAAATATACCAATGCGGGAGAAAATATTGCGGCAGGACAAAGAAACCCAACGCAGGTTGTAAGCGAGTGGATGAATTCGCCCGGTCACCGCGCAAACATCTTAACTCCCGATTTCGGCTATATGGGCGTCGGCTTTTTGTACAGTTCGCCGGCATATTGGGTGCAGATGTTTGCAAGCTCTGCAGATTTTACATCTGTAACGACCAGTGCGGGAACCATGAATTTTGCAAGCGAAGCGGCTATGCAGCAGGAATATTTAATTTGCACCGATAAAAACGGCGTGGAATCTTATGTTCCGCTTGATGTAGGCGTTATGCGGAAAGAGGGCAACCGGTACACCATAAATCTCAACAGAAAACCGGTTACGTTAACGGTTGGCGAGGCACAGCAAGCGGTTGGCACATTTACAGACGTAAAACCCTCCGACTGGTTTGCGGCAGCCGTTTCGTGGGCAGTGGAAAAGAATATCACGGCGGGCACGACCGCAACCACTTTTTCGCCGAACGATACCTGCACCCGCGCGCAGATTTTAACATTCCTGTGGCGCGCGGTGGGCAGCCCGAAACAGACGGGCGACAATCCGTTCAGCGACGTAAAGAGCGACGATTATTTCTACGATGCGGCGCTTTGGGCGCACGAAAAGGGCATGGTATCGGGCAAAACATTTGAGGGCAGCACCCCTTGCACCCGTGCCTCTACCGTAACCTATCTCTGGAAAAATGCGGGTTCGCCGAAAGCAAGCAGTTCGACCGCATTTATCGATGTATCCGTAAATGCAGACTATGCCAAGGCGGTTGCGTGGGCGGTTGCAAACAGCGTTACCAGCGGCACATCCGACACAACATTCTCGCCCGATGACACCTGCACCAGAGGCCAGATTGTAACATTCTTAAACAGAGCAATTCAATAAAAAGGAGATAAAAATATGTTTAAAAAAGTTTTAGCAGTACTTGCAGCAATTTGTATTTTGTTCACCGTTGTTCCGTGCGGCGTGCTTGCACAGAATGAAGACCTGGAAATCGAAGCGGCGAAAAAGGCAATCACCCAAAATAAGAGCAAAGTTATGCCGGTAAACGACATGACAGCCGATTCTTTTTTGCGTGACATTAAGCTGATTCTGCCCGAAGGCAGCACGGTTGAGCTTTCTTTTTCCAAAGAAACCGACTATCGGATTTGGAACGCGACAAGCGAAAAAGACGGTTCGATTTTTGCGAACATCTGTTTCACTTGCGGACCGTACACACGCCATGAAATGTACGATTTTAAAATTCCGAAATTAAGCGGCGCAGCTGCAGAGGCAAATGCGGACAAAGAAAACTTGGCAAAAGATGTTGCGGCGGCAAAAGAAGTTTTCAGCGGAAAATCCCTTGACCCGAACGTGACTGCCGAAGACATTTTGAAGATGGTGCAGGGC
>CAKSHV010000033.1 GCA_934457515.1 uncultured Clostridia bacterium | reverse complement strand
AGCTGATAAAAAGGGTCAGCAAAAACACCATAGCGCCCGGTGCCCATATGTATGCCGCAAGGTCGGTTAACCGAAGGCGGACTTTGGTCGGCAAAACGGTCACCTCTTTGTATTCAATCGGTGCGGTAAATTCGGCATTGTTTTGCTGTGCGCCGTCCGTCTGCACTTGTTGCTCGGTCACAACGGCTGTCTTAGGCACAAACGGCATTTCCTTTGCGCGGCTTTTGGGAATGCATTTATAAAACGGCACAATCATTAAAACAAGCACGGCAATCCATGCCGCATACTGCCATTTTGCAGAAAGCCGCTTTGCGGTTATGGGTTTTAAAATAAAAAGCAGTACCGTTAAACAGCCCCCGAAAAGGCTTAAAATAAACAAAGTTTTAAGCAGTTCGTACATAGGTCTACTCCAAATCAAACATGTCTTTCAGCTCGCTGATATCCTCTTTTGAAAGCTTTTTGTTTTCATAAAGCGCTGCAACCAAATTTTTAACCGAGCCTTTGTAGATTTTGGACAAAAAACTTTCCGTTTCGCTTAAATCATACTCGGTCTGCTTTAAAACCGGATAATACAGATTGATGTTTCCTTTTCTCTCAAAGGATATAACGTCTTTTTTCAGCAGCCTTTGCAGAAAAGTTGCCACGGTAGACGGCGTCCATTCGTTGTGGTCAAGCGCTTTAACCACGTCGGACACCGTAAGTTTTCGGTCCGCATTCCATAAAACTTTCATAATTTTGTATTCCGAATCGGTAATTGTGTGTTTCAAATTTGCCATAAAAAGATCTCCTTATGTTTTTGATTGATGTAATTACATCTGTAGCTACTGTAGTCAGTATAACATACTTAGCCACAGTTGTCAATAGGAAAAATAAAAAAATTCCGACCGCTTTAGCGGTCGGAATTTTTTCTTTTTATTTCACATATTTCGGGCTTTCGCCGTATTGATTGCCGAATCTTTCCCCATCGGTTGCAAAAAATACAATCATAATAATCCAGCCGACAATCGGAATAAGCGAAAACAGGATGTACACACCGCTTTTGCCGGTGTCGTGCAGTCTGCGAAACGCAAGGGCAAGCATGGGGCAAATTGCCGCAAGACTATACGCCGTGGACAAAACATCGGCTAAAGAAGCGGATATCAAAGCTCCGATTGCCGTGATTACCGCACCGACAATGATGTTCCACAAAACCATGTACCAGTATTCTTTTCTTCTTGCTCTGCCGCTGAAATTAGCATAATTCTGCCAAAAACTGATAAACGCATCGGTAAAACTTATGTTTTTTGTCTGTATGCCAAAACTGTAAGGCGTGTAAGCGCCTCCGGCAGATTCCATAAAACTTCTGCCGCACTGTGGGCAAAATTTTGCATCGTCCGCACACTCACAGCCGCACTTTGAACATAATTTACTCATACAAAATTCCTCCTGTTGCTATTCTTTTTCAGGCTCTGCGCCTTCCTCGTCCGTTTCGTCTTTTTCGGGCAGCTTTTCAACAAGCGTCCATAAAATTTTTCTGTCCTCAATGGTCTGCACATCAAAATGCAGGTTTAATACTTCCACGCTCGGCTTGGTACCGTTCTCCGGAATAGAGGGCAAACAGCTTAGAATCAAGCCTGCAACCGTGTCATACTCGCGGTTTTCCGGCAGATCCACATCCAATGCGTCGGCAAATTCCTCAATGTGCATACCGCCCGCAACGCGCCACTTGTTCTCGCCGATTTGGGTCAGTTCCTGGGGTTCTGCGGGGTCAAATTCATCAAAAATGTCACCTACAATCTGCTCTAACAGGTCCTCAATGGTAACAATGCCTGCCGTGCCGCCGTATTCGTCCACCACAACTGCTAAATGTTGCTTTCTCGCCTGCATGTCTTTAAACAAACGGTCGGCATGCACGCTGTCCGGCACAAAATATGCCTGGCGCAGCAGCGCTTTTAATGAAAGTTTCCCTCCATCCTGTAAATTCAAAAGGAAATCACGTGCATTTAAAATGCCGCAGATATCGTTTATATCGTCCTCATACACAGGGTAACGGCTAAGTCCCGTTTCGTGAATGATTTTCAAAATTTCTTCGTTGGTATCGTCAAGTGCGATGGCGGTCACGTCCGGCTCGGGCGTCATAATCTCGCCCGCTGTCATATCACCGAAGTCAAACACATTTTCAATCCATTCCTGTTCCGATTCGTCAATTGCACCCTTTTCGCCGCTGCTTTCCACCATCAGGCGCAGTTCTTCTTCGCTTGCGATTCCGCTTTCCGCCTCGGTTTTCATACCGAACAGGCGCAGCGTTCCGTTTGTGCAAAGACCGAGCAGCCAGAACATCGGCGCGAAAATAAAGCTTATGATTTTCAGCACGTGCAGAGCCGGGCGCGCAAACAGCATCGGTTTTTGCATGGCAATGCGTTTGGGCACCATTTCGCCGAAAGCAATGCTGAAGAACGAGATGATGATGGTTATGATAATCGTAGAGATAACCGTTGCAACATTTGCCGGCAGGGGCAATTTTAATGTATTTAACAAAAAGCTGTTCAGATAAACAGAAAAGTTTGCACTGCCGAATGCAGCACTTAAGAAGCCGGACAGGGTGATTGCCACCTGAATTCCCGAAAGAAAGCTGTTCGGATTTTCAACCACCTGCAGTAAAACCGCAGCGGTTTTGTCGCCGTCCGATGCCTGTTTACCGAGTTTTACGGGATTTAAGGACAAAAATGCAATTTCTGCCCCCGCAAAAAAGGCATTTAACAGAATAAAAACAATCTGTAGTAGTATTTGTGAGGAAATAGTTTCCATGTTTTAAAAGCAACTCCTTGGTTTTATGTTTCTTAAAATTTAAAAAAGTGCAAAAAAGGCAAAGCCACACGCCAAACTCGGCGAGGCCATGCCTGTCACTCTATGAAATTGTACGTTCTTCGTCGAGGAACTTCTCCGTCGGCGTATAACATATAGGTTGATTTCCTTTCCGGCTTTACACCAAAATTTATGTATTTAAGCCGCGCATAACGCGGTTTAATTTATTTTTTAAGCCACCCGCACCTTTTTGCGGCAGCAAGCTTATAAATACTGCTAAACACTTTCATGCCAATTAAAAACTCTGCCGGAAGTCAAAACACTTGCTTGCAAGGGCATTTTTTCAGGCGCCCGTCAATTGGCATTTCGCAGCCGTTCTCGGCTGCGGCGAAGAGTCGGAATCGACTCTTTAAATTTTGCACAGCAAAATTTGTATATGCCAATTATAACACGTTTTCCCCCACTTGTCAACTACTTTTCCGCGCAGTTAAACCGCTAACTTAAAAAGGCGGCCGATTACTCAGCCGCCTTTCCTTTTTCGTTACATCTGAATATCAAACGCATCCATAAGCCACGAAGTGGTTGCAGAATTTAATTCCGTGCCGAGCTTATACTTAAAGTCGCTCTGCTCATCCGCATCCATATTTTCGTTATATATCGTTTTTGCCTCACCAATTTCGGCGCTGTATGTGGTTTTCACATAGTCCGAATCAATCACTTCAGAATCTGCCACAGCAATCGTATCGGAAATGCACTGTTTTACAATATCGATAATCTGGCGCTGCTTTCTGTTGCCGAAAGTTACGCGATTTAAATCATCCAGCATTGCCTGCAGATTTTTCACCATTTCAGCATTAATCTCTTCATAATTGGTAGGCTGATCCGGATCGGGTTCGTCAGGATCGGGCTCACTCGGATCGGGACCGCCGGGTTTTGTATTCCCGCCTGTGTTACCACCGGTATTTCCGCCGGTCGAGCCGCCCGTATTGCCACCCGTATTGCCGCCCGTGCTGCCGCCTGTAGAGCCGCCTGTGGTTCCTTTGTTGTCATCTTTCTTCGTATCGTCTTTTTTATTATCGTCTTTTTTGGTGTCATCCTGTTTCGGCTCGTCAGTTGTCTGTTCTTTTAAGAATTTCGAGAACACTTCGCAAAACTCGCCGCGGGTGATATTTTCTGTTGCGCGGAACAGGTTGCCCGCCTCAAGCGGCATAAGGTAATTGGAAACAACCTTTTGAACATAAGGCATCGCCCAGTCCGAAACCGCGTCTTTAATTTCAACCGTAATTCCCAAATCGTAAAGCGTTGCAACGCGCGTTATAATCGTGCACGCTTCTTCTCTGGTTACATTATCTTCGCCGCGGAATGTGCCGTCATCATGCCCTTTGATATAGCCTGCTTTCTGTGCAACCAAAACAAAATCTTTATACCAATCCTTGTCCGTAACATCACTGAACATTTGGTTTGCCTTTTCGGTATAACCGAAAATTAAGTTTACAATTTTGCAAAGCTCGCCGCGCGTGATACCGTCATTCGGGCGGAATGTGCCGTCACCGTCACCCAAAATAACACCCGCTTTAACCAGCTTGTAAATTGCCTGGCCCTGAACGGTAGACGCGTCAACATCTTCAAATGTAATTGTCTGCGTTTCTGCTGCTATCGGCGCTGCCGTCACATCGGCTGCCATTGCGCTTGCAACACTTGAAATGCTTAAAAGTGTTGCCAAAGCTATACATAATATCCTTTTCATGGTATCCTCCTTCTTTATAGCGGGAATGGGCAGAATTGCTCCTGCCCACCCCTCATTTTTTATTGTTTACTCGTAGTAACGTCTAACTTTCAATGCAGTGTTGCCGATTTTAACTTCATAAGCATCCTGCGTTGTTACAACAGTCTCTTCGATTCTGAACGGCTCAATACCGTGATCTGCAATGAATACCAAAGTATCATACATAGACTCAAATGCGCTTGTAACGCGGCCTTTGTTCTTCAGTTCGTTCAGTTTTTCTGCAAGAGATGTTACCTTGGAATTGCCAACGCCGTCAAACAGTTTTGCAATATCCATCTTTTCGAACTTGTCAAGTGCTTTTCTTAACTTGCCGCTGTCAACCAGCTGCTTTAATTTTTCCTGCATCTTGTCGTCATATCTGTAGAAGATATCGTAAAGCATGTCAATGGTAAATACCGGGTCATCTGTACCGAGCATAATGTCAACGGCAGTCTGGAATTTTTTGTTTTCCATAATGTCGCTCGACTCGAAGTGACGGTTCAAGCCGCTGCCCAAATATCTGTCTACCATGCTGTCAATTTGCTTGCTGTACTTGGTGATCAGCTTACCAAGCTGGCTTACGCTGTTGATTGCGTTTTCAACTTTTCCGGGCAGGTTGCCTGTCGAATCGTAATCCGCAACAATTTTGTTAAACTTGTCATGCGCTTTAATCAGCTTTTCAAGTACTGCCTTGATAATTGCGTCTCTCTGTGCCTCGGTTAAATTGTCACCGTACCAGCAAAGTGCGTCATCGGCAATAATTAACATCTTCTGCGCATAATCGTAATAGTCAAGCTCACCTTTTAACTTATAGCCTGTAAGCGTTTCGGTCGGTGCGCCGACTTTAATCAGCAATTCGTCAACTACATCCTGTTCCATCAGGTACTTCAGATACGGGTTATCATCATAATAAACATTGTTGTTTTTAAGAATCTGAATTGCCTTATCCTGGCCCTTGTCATATACAGGAATCAAAACATCAGTTACGGCATTTACTTTGAAGTTAAGTGATGTGGAATATTTATACGTCTTAACAGGGTTTCCTGCCGCCTTATCAGCGTTAATTTCGTCCACAATATCTTTAATGCCGTTATAATAGTCATTCTGTGCCTGTTCAAAGAACGGCTTTAAGAAGTCCTGACCCATAACGTTTAAGAGTTTTTTAACCGCCTTGTTATTTACCATTGCAATAATGGTGTTGTAATCAAAGCTCTTAATTGCCTCTGCAACAGCCATAACAAACATGGTGTTGTTTTCATTGATTTCAAACGAATCTTTCTTATTGTCAAACGCTGCCATAAATTCTGTGAAGTACGAAAGCGTCTCAAGATTTGCATAAATCTTATCGGCAAGATCTTTCTTTTCCGCATCGGACAGACCGTTAATATAGTCTTTAATCATGTCTTTGTCAACGAAAGCGGAAATATCCGTGCCGGCAAGAGCATTTGCGATGTCTGCACGATAGGTTGCAACAAATGTCTCATTTAAGCTGTCGCTTGCAATGAACTTCTTAATATACTCTATAACTTTCGCATCGTTTGCAGCGTCTTCAACATAATCTTTCAGATAATCCGAAAGAGCCGAATCGGACATGCCGTCAAGATAATCCGAAATAACAGTGTCATTCACACTTGCCGCCTTGGTGCGCAGCATGTCATCTAACAGTGCAAATACATTCGGATTTGATACGTTGTTCTTAATGTAATCCGTAATGGTTGCATATTCATTCGAAATAATGGTTTTAATTTCGTTTTCGTGTGCATCACGGAATTCTTTAACGTATGTTTCCAGGTTCGGTAAATCTTTTGCGGTATTCACAAAACCGTCACGTGCATTTTCAACCATATTTTTGATATCCGAATCCGTAATGGAATTAATATCGGCAAGCTTATCGTTGATATATGCAAAAATGTTTTCTTCAATAGCATCATCTGCAACGGTGGGTGTTCCGTCAATAAATTTAACGATTGTATTCAATACCGCATTGTTGATTAAATCTTCAATTTCGATGTTTGCAAGTGTGCCGTCCGCATACTCATCAATAACCTGATTTTTGTAATCTTCAACTTTCTGCTGAACCTGTGCCCAGATTTCATCACGTTTTGCAGAGTCGGAAGCTAAGTTGTTCAAAGCATCTGCTTTCTGCGCATCCGTCATTGAATTCCAACCCGGAACATGGTCTACATAAATCTGTTCCAAATCAGCTGCGGAGAGGAACGCGGAAAAATCTTTGCTGCCTGCAACCTGTAAGATGTAATCTACAACATCTTCTTTGGTCGCATAGGTACCAAGTTCTGTCAGAATATCGTCTTTCAGGTCGGTCTTTAGGTGATTCATAAAGCCTGTGTCACCTTTAATTTCACTTATAATTTCATCCTTAAAGGTCGAATTTGTGTTAATCAAATTCTTAACATCCTGACCAAGGGTGGAGTTTCTAAGCTGATCGATTACATGCTCTTTAAACTCGGTTGTGTTCAGCAGAATTGCAACAAAGTCATCATCCAAAACCAATTCGTTTACCAAAGTTGTTTTCAGTGTATCATCCGAAAGTGCGGTTTCGATAAACGAATCCTCGGTTGCAAGGTCAACAACCGCGTCTTTCAAAGACGGCTGAGCCAATATAGAGTTCAGCAAGCCCGCATCGGTCAAAACCTTTTCGCGAAGGTCCGTATCGGTTGCCAGTTTTGCTTTAATTTCTGCAATAATATCTGCTCTGAACGTCGATGTCGGATCGGAAAGCTGCGCCTTCAGATAGTCAATAACCGTCTGTTCCATTGTAGGATTGGTTAAATTATCTTTAATGAAGTCAACCACTTTATCCTCGTTGTTCGCATCTTTCAAAATGCTTAAAATCTGCGCATCTGTCAGCATGTCAAACAGCTTATCCGCACCAATCTGGTTTGCAAGCTCGTTAACATCAATGATATCAAACAGCGAATCCAATTTTGCAGGATCGTTGATGGCATCCTCAATATACTGCTTAATTTCCTTGCGAATCTTTTCGGGAGAGATAACCGAAACAATAGCAACCGGAATATCTAAAATGCCGATTTCTCTGTCTGCTGTCATCAACCCGGTCGATTCTAATTTTTTCATGATCTTGTCTTCGTATTCGGAATACTTCGGCAGAGACATCAGCCAAGCAAGCTGGTTTCTCGCGCTCACCGTCATATCCTTAACGGTGTCTAACGTACGGGTGCTGTCTGCCTCATACGGAGCGCCGACCGACACGGTTCTTCCGATTCTCGGATTGTCAAGATATATGCCGAACCATTTAAATACGCGGTATACATTCATGTCTTTTGTAACCGCAATGGTGTCGTCAAACAATTTCCACTCACCGGTTGTTTCATCAACATACCAGTTTTCGGTTGCAACTTTATGCGTGTAGTCGTCTGTGTAAACAGAGGCAAGACTCGGTCCCTTTTTATAGCCGAACAAATCGCTGTACAAGTCAGCGGGGAACTCGGCTGTCGGAACCGTTTCGCCGTATGCCAGCTCAACTTCGTTTAATTTGTCTGCTTCGTTTGTTGTATATCCGTCATAGAAACGAACGCGAACACGGTCAACCAACCAGTCTGCAATAACCGTGATGTCTGCCGTTACGATTGTGTCTTTATCAAACACATTGCCGTCCTCGGTTTTCCATCCGTTAAACGAGTTGTGCTCTTTCGTTGGATCAGCGGGCATGTTTGCTTCGCCGAACGCAACATCGGGCTCAACCAGAACTTCCGCATACGCATCCGTATCTGCTGCATCTTTCTTAAATGTAACTTTCACATATGCTGTCCACTTTGCAATAAGAGTTGTATCTGCATCAAAAGTTGTTGTGCTGTCAACTTTTGCCGCGCCGTTATACCAGCCGTCAAATCTGAAGTTTGCCTTTGTCGGGTTCGCAGGCATTGCTGCACCGAGCGATGTGCCCTTTTCAATTTCAATTTCGGCATAATTTGTGGTGTCTGCCGCATCTAATTTAAAGGTTACGGTTACTTTGTTGATAATTCTTTCCCACTGTGCCGTATAGGTCACGTCTTCATCCGGCATGGTTGCGCTGAGCGCGGGCTGCCAGCCTTTGAACTGATAGCCATTCTTTGTAACGGTCGGAGCAACGATCGGAGCACCGTATTTAACCTGTTCCGAAGTGCCGCCGACACCGCCGTCCGCATTAAACGTTAATGTGTGTTTATTTCTGTCATAGTAAACTTTAACAACGGTTGAGCCATTTGCCAAAACCGTCTCCTGAACAATGGTGCGCGCCGTAAAGCCGGTGTAAGATTTTGCAGCAGCTGCAGTCTGTTCACCAACCACGCCCGGGAGGGTTTCGGTTTCAAACTCTGTATAATCATCATTTTCAACATTCTGCTGCAGGTGCGAAACCGTGTAAGTTACATCACCTGGTATCCATTTAGCGGTGTATGCTGCGCCGCCGAGCGGAACGGTTGCACTAAGTGCAGGCTCCCAGCCGCCGAACGTGTATCCCGTTCTTGTTGGGTTCGCCGGCGCTGTGATTGCCGCGCCATACTTTAAGTTTTCTGTCTTTGCGCTTGTTCCGTCTGCGAACACACCAAGACCTGCATTAAATGTTACATCATACTTATTTCTGGTGTAGTAAACCTTAACAACCGTCGAACCGTCACGTGCGATTGTTTCCTGCGCAATCGGCGTAACTGCTGTAAATCCGTCATAAGCTTTCGCCGCTGCTGCAGTCTGGCTGCCGATTGAGCCGGTCTTCGTCTCGGAATCCGCAAGCGTATAGCTGTCATCTTCTATATTTTGCTGATAGTGCTGAAC
>CAKSHV010000032.1 GCA_934457515.1 uncultured Clostridia bacterium | reverse complement strand
GTGCTGAACTGTGTAATTCGCCGATGTTGTTACGCGCGACCACTTTGCATAGTACATCAAATCGCCTGTTGTTCCGACAGGAATTTGGGTGTACGGGCCGTCTGCAAATGCAGCGTCTTTATACCAGCCTTCAAAGCGCCAACCGGAATGTGCGGCAAAGTCTGCCTCAGCAGGGAGTGCCACCGCACTTTCAATTGTGTATGTTGTGTTGATTGCCGCGCCTGCCGCAAATCCGTATTCATTTGTTACATAATTAATTGTGTAAACATGCGGATTAAACTTTGCAATGTATGTTACGCTTGCGCTAAGCGGTGCATTTTTATCAAATCGATTTACGCCGTCGTACCAACCGTCAAAATCATAGCCAAGCTTTGTCGGCTCTGCCGGATCTGCACCAACCGCTGTTCCCTCTGTAATTCTGTAGGAAGCATAGGGCATTGTGTCCGAAGCGTTTAACTTAAACACAACATCAATCTGTCCCGGGACAGGAGGCTGCGCCGTCCATTTTGCATAAAACGCCATATTGCCTGTTGTTCCCGCAGGAATTTCGGTATACGGACCGTCTGCAAATGCAGCGTCTTTATACCAACCGCCGAAATCGTAGCCTGCATGCGCAACAAAGTCCGCCTCGACAGGAAGTGTTACGGCATTTTCTATTGTATATTTCGTCGGTACCGTCGCCGCAAATCCGAACGATGAGTTATAAGCAATCGTGTACTCTATAGCAACAAATTTTGCTGTTAATGTGGAAGAAGCAGAAAATGCGGTTGTGTCGTCAACTTTTGTTGTCCCTCTGTACCAACCGTCGAAACGGTAACCGTTTGCGGGAGTGGGGTCAGCCGGCTTAAATTCTGAAAGCGCTGTGCCTCTTGTAACAACTGCGGAATGATACAGTGTGCCATCCGGCAGGTTAAAGTTAATGGTCACTTTTGTCGAGCCGCCGCTGCCGCCACCGCCATGACCGGGCTTTGCGGGTTCTTCGCGCTCTAAGAATTTCGCTTTGGTAATCTCGTTGATTCCTTTGAACACATCTTCGTCTTTATAGTTGTTAAAATAGGTGATACCGTTTACATTTTTAACAACAACATTTTCGGAAACCGTTGTGTTGGTCAGTGTAAATTCACCGCCGCGGGTCAGCAATCTGCCGCGGATGTCCATATTGGTCAATATAATTTTATCTGTGCCCACACCGTCGCCGGCAACCAAATCACTTGTGTTGATAAATCCTTTTAAGGTAATGCCGCCCGTGCGGATAACCGTAATGCCCTGCAAATCGGAATTATATGTTCCGGGCGCTGTTATGTATGTCTTAATCATGTTGTGCATAAACTGCGCAAACTCTTCACGGGTGATGTTGGCTTTCGGGTTTAACTTGCCCGTTTCATCGCCGTTAACATATCCCTTTTCCGCAAGTGCAGACAGCGAAGATACTGCCCACGAAGACACATTGCCCTTATCGGGGAATTTGTCTAAAGCCGCAGTATTGTTGCTTTCAAGCACCAAAATTCTTGCAACAGCTGTAAAAACCTCTTCTCTTGTAATAGAAGATAAAGGATCCATTCGGCTTGCACTTTTGCCCTGCAGTGCCTCCATCTTTACAGCCTTTGCAATGCTGTCATAAAACCAATCCGAAGTCGAAACGTCGGTGAATGCGGAAATATCCGCCTTTGTCTTTGCACCGAACGCGCGCGTTACAATCGCCGCGAGTTCCGCCCTCGTTAAATTTGCCTGCGGTTGAATTTCTGTATCGGAAGCACCAACCAGCAAGCCGTTGTTTACCGCTGCTGTCATCGCTTCTTTTGACCACCCTGTCGGGAAATCTTTAAAGCTGTTGACGCTAACCGCCATAGCCGCAGGCATGATTGTTAAAAGCATGCACACAACCAGCAGCAGTGCCGTTAAACGTTTTGCTTTCATCCACTTCTCCTCCTTAATTATATTTCGATGCATATTCATTCATATAAGCTGCTTTTTTAAGCTTTTTTTCATTCATATATGACTCTTCAATTTTTTTAACAATCGCATCATCTTTTCCGGTTTTTGCAAGTTCCGCTTTTATCTCGTCTAAAATGCCATATACCGTGGTGTCACACTCCCGCTCCCAATCGCCCAAAATCTTCATGTATTTGGAAACAACCTCGCCGCGGCGCGAATCTCTTTCTTCTTTCGGAATACTCCAATACTCATGCCGCATTTGATCGTCTATCACGTCGAGTTTAGACAAGCACTGATTTTTTTGCACATACAGTTTTGCAATGAGTTCTGACAAAACCTTGTCTCCCGAAGGTGCTTGTGTGTTTCCGTTCTCATCCGATGTAGGCTTTTGCACGGATTGTGAAGGCTTATTCGGTGTTGCTTCTCCGGTTTCCGCCTTTCCGCCATTGCTGCTTTGACCGCTGTTAGGTGCCTCGCCTTTTTTTATATCTTCAAGCGTCGTTTGTCCCGTGATGATTGAAACCACATCGTCTTCTGTTATCTCACCGCTGCCAAGTGCCTTTTTTTCGTCATCGGTTAAGTCCCGAACCGTTATATCCTCATCATCGTCAATGTATTTTTGCAAATCTTTTTGATTTTCTTCTAATTTCTTTTTAACATCTTCCTGTGAGTAGCGGAAAGAATCAATAATCGCTTCAATTGTGTTGCGCTGCATGTAAGCAAATGTGCCGCCTACAAGAAGGACTGCCGCCAAAACACACAGCAGTATCACATGTATTTTTTTCATATATTCCTCCTGTGTATAACTCAGCTAAGTATAAAGATACAAATATATTATATAATTAAGTGGCAAAATTGTCAAGTCCTTTTCCAAGAAAAAAGGTCTTAAATTTCTCTTAAAACAAAACGCCGGCACATTCGTGCCGGCGCATATTTAAGCCGTTTTCACTTTCTTTTTTCTCTTGCTTATTTTTTCCTTTTCTTCGTCATTTAACATATAAGGTATTTCCGCCAAAACAGGCAGCCCATATGCAGAAAGTTCCGCGGAAGACTTTACTCTGTCGTCAAAAAATTCAACGCAGAACACAATAATTCCGACAACAACAATTGCAAACAAAACAGCAATTGCCATATTCTTCGGCAGGCTTGGTGATGCAGGTGCAACAGGCACCTCTGCATGGTCAATTACCGAAACAATGCCGCCTTTAATAATTCTCGATACCTCGCCTTGTGCGCCGTTAATAATGGTTTCCGCAATAATGCAGGCTTCTTTCGGGTCAAATGCCGCCACCTGAACCTCTAAAACGGGAACGCCCTCCTTCTGCGCATAAGAAATCATTTTTTTCAGCTGCAAATAGTTGTAATTCAATCCGCTTTCCTTGCTAACCTGCTTCAAAAACGTGTTGCTGCTTAAAATTTCGCTGTAAGTGGAAGTCAATTCCTGCGCCAGCATAACGTCCGAAAGGTTAACGCCGGACTGCGTGTTGTTTGCATCGGCATTGGTGATATAAACCGAACCGGACGAAACATAAACCGGCTGCACCAAAAATGTCGTGTAGAAAAACGAAAGGACCGCCGCGGCAACAATCACAATTGCAAACAGCCACCACCTTTTTAAAAAAATCTTCGCAATGTCAACAATCGATACTTTTTCCATTTTTACGCTCCCTTATGTTTACAAAATAACCTGTGTGACAATCCAGTTTTCAGGTGGATATGTCAGGCTGTTTAACGGCGTTGCCGTTTTGACTTCTAAGAATCCTTCATGCGCCGCAGCATCCGTTCCGGTAAACTGTGAACCGAAAATGTCTTTGAAAGTCGCATTTCCAAGATTGCCCGCAACCGACATATATACCCGAAGTGTATAATATCCATCGCTGTTGGCACGAACCAAAGACGGATAATATGTAAATGTTATTTTATAACCGTTTTTCGACACACTTTGCCCCAAGAACGACAGGGAATCAGAAAATGCCATGTAAAACTCACGTGCCATTTTATATTCTGCGGTGTATCCTTGTTCCGTAGACGGCGCTTCATACACGCTTGTCGGAACATTTTTCAAAATTACGGGATATTCGCTGAAATTCGTCGGATATTTGGTTAAATCCTTTTGTATTTCTTCATCTGCCGCAATCGTATTTTTATACGAACGCTTTAAACCGATAACCGAATCGAGCTGTGCCAGAATGATTCCGGCATCTTTTAAAGTCACCTCACGACCGGCATCAAGCGAACCGTCTGCATTAAATTCAATGCCGCTGCCCTTCGCAACCGAAAGGGATAATTTCAGTTTTCCGTCCGCAGCAACACCTGCATAGCCGTTTGCATCCGACTTAACAGCATGCTCGTCCTTCGCCTTGCCGACAGCCGTCATCGTAAGAGCTGCCACCGCATGCGAAAGAGTTGCGGGCTTGTTTACCATTTCTTCCGAATAATCGGTAACGCCCAGGTAATCGGAAGCAATAACTGCCCACTGCTTACCATATTTGCATTTTGACGCCTTTTTCGGATAAGTTGTAATTGCGGGATCGTCCTCGCCATACATCAACCGAATGGCTGCCATTGCCAGTTCGCCGTTTGTTATTTTTTGCGACAAATCGGTCACATCTTTTTCAACAAACAAAGTCGAGCCCTTTAAAACGCACCGCAAAAGCTCGTCCGAAACCGTATCGGAGAAATTTCTCGGTGTTGCGGACGCATAGTTTCTGCCACGGACAATCAGTGCCGCTGCCTCTGCACGCGTCAGCGGGTCATCTAAACGAAGATTAAATCCGTCATCACCAATCATAATGCCGTAAGTATAGCCCCATGCTGCCGCAGCGGGTGTTGTGCACTGCTTGGTTATGGCAGACGGTGCGGAAATATTTTGCACACTGCCGTTGCGCGACCAAATCAGTTCCAAAACTTCACCGCGTTTAATCGGCTGATCGGGTAAAAATGTATTACCTTCCGTTTTTAAGCCTGACGCCATAATATAGTCATATCCCCAATGGGAAGAATCCACATCCGAATAAGGCTCGGTGCGAACCGTTGCGCCCTTGCCGATCATTTTAACGAACTCGGCGCGGGTTACCGTACCGTCCGGATGGAATCCGCCGTCCTCATAGCCTTTCACCGTGCCATCCGCAACCAATTCCTGCACCGACGCATATGCCCAGTGGTCACTTTGCAAATCATTAAAATCGTTTGCCGCAAATGCGGGAATCAAACTGCCAGTCCACACGGCAGCCGCCAAAATGCCGCATGCCAGTCTTTTTATTTTCATCTCTCCAAACGCTCCTTTTTTATTCATTTTCGCCGCACTGTAACAGGCGGCACAATTGTTATAAAGAAAGTGTTTTTTTCACCAAATCGACCGCATCTTTTGAAATATTGCACCCCAAAAGATACATGGGAACACGCTCTAAAATCTTCCCCGCTGTGTCTATTCCGCTGTCAAATACCTCGGGCAGTTCGGGAATTTTCGCCTCGGCGAAAAAATATTTTAATGCGTTCAATCCCGTTATTTTTTCTATGTAATTCTCTTTGCTTCTTGCTAAGCGAACCAAACCGCAAAGCGGAATTTCTTTGTTTATGTTCAGTTCAGTTTTGCCGCTCCACGGTGTGCCGCAAAGGCGGGTTTGTCCGTCTTTTACGTAAAGGCAAGGGGTATCATCATTAATAATCTCGGTTTCTGAACCGTAATAGGTTTTCCAAAGCCCGGTGTGGGTGGATTTCCCTGTGCCGGACGGCGCTGAAAAGCACACGCCTTTGTTTAAAACCCCGATTGCGGACGAATGAAACACCACCCGCCCTTTTTTCAGTGCCATATATGCAAACGCCTCTCCAATATAGGAATGAAGCCGAATATCCAAATTTATGCCGCCGAGTCCCGAAACGTCAAACACTTCCATGTTTGCTTCGGTGAAATCGGCTGAAAAGTCAATGCGAACCAAAATTTCTTCTAATTCTTTAATGGTGCGAAGAAATGAAATCACGCCGTTTTCCCCGCGGATAACCGTAAATCCGCGCACGTTTTGAATTTCCTCACCTATCGGTCTTTCAATTTTTGCCGACATTTTGTACTGAATACGGAAATCAGGTACAAACACATTCGGTGCCGCACCCTCGACATTTTTTGCGGCATACGCCGCCATTCTGCGCACAACATATGCGCTGTTTCCCTGCTTATCGCAAGGCTCGGACCCCGAAATAACCGCAGTTATTTCATCGTCTGTTAAATCTTCTATTCCCTCTTTTTCATATTCCGCATCGCGGACAGAAAAGCAAGCGTCATCAGGGGAGAATTTCTCCCCTGATGACACCTCATTTGTATTTTCGTTTAAAGCAATGTTTTCTTTGCGGGTGTATACAAAAGCGTTGTTCCGTTTCACAAAGGTAACGGTTTGCTTTTCTAAAAGGCAGCTTCCGCCAACCTCAACTTTTAACCCTGCAATTTCATAAAACATAGCCTTCTCCGATTTTGCTTGAATTAGTTTAAACTGCTTCCGTTTCCGCTGACACTTTCCCCATCGTTAAGAGCATATGCTAATAACTGGTCACGAGTAAAGCCGCCGGCAGCACTTTTTTTGTAGGTTGTTTTCGGGATTGTCAAAGCAATAGAATCCTGTGTGAACAGTTCAACTTCTGCAATCGCCGGTTTAATATAAGCCTTCATATTTGCTCTCCTTTCAAATTTTCGCAATTTGGTCATTATTTAATAACAGTCGGTGTAACCGGACCTGCAAACAGGTCATCATAACCGTCGTTAACGTATGCTTTAACTGCAGCATTCTGGAATGCTGCAATCATGCCTGCATCGTCCTGCAGTTCAACAGCATATGCGCCGTTACCTGCAACACCGATTGCTGCGTACTTGTCGCTGCCAACAGCAATACCGCATTCTGTATAGTTACCAAATACACGAGCAAGAACTGTAAGAGCTGTATCGGTTAATTTAACATCACCGATTCTAACTTCAACGTTTTCTGCAACATCAGATTTTGCAATTTCTGCCATGAAAGCATCCTGGCCTGCAAGTGCAGCGTCAGCCGGCTCGCCTTCGGGAATAAATGCCGCAAAGTCGAAACGGATAAAGCTTGCAGAAGATTTTGCCTTCAGTGTGTAGGTTACGCCGCCTTTAAGAGCAACAGCGCCGCCATCGGCTGCAGCAAAGTTCCATTTACCGCTAACCTGAGTCGGTGTGATTACTGCGTCTGCAACTTTTGTATCACCCTGGTAAATTTCGAAAGTAGGCTTTCTTACAGCGTCCCAGGAAGCAGTTCTTGCAATCAGTTCATAGTTACCGTCTTCAGCAACAGAGAATTCCTGTTCGAGCCATGTGTTGTTGTCAAGCACCAAACCGCCAACGTTCGGAGTACCTGCTTCGTCAATCGTCAAAGTTCTCGACCATGTGGAAGCTGTAGAGCTTTCATCCTGATACAGTGCATAGATTTCGGGATAGTTTGTGGCTAATTCTGTTTCCGCATATTTTTTATTGCTAATATTAGCTGCAACATTCTCTCTGCCGTAAGAGAATGTAAACTCACCTTGGATCGGATCTGCAACAAACCAATACTCACCCGGATTCGCTTCGCCCTGCGGGTTCTTTGCGGAGTCAGCCATAGATTCATATCTGTTTAAAGTACAGATAGAACCTGTCTTGTTTTTAGCAGCCGGATAGGTTGCATTGTAGTTACCGCTGTTGATGATGCTTGCAGCGGAAACAACTGTGGATGTGTAGTAAATGCTTAATACATCGCCGTCATCCAATGCGCAGAACACTGCGATACCGTCTGCTTTTTTAGCAAACGGAACTTCTGCACCGTTTTTATAAACGGAAGTTACATTTGCAGCAGAACCTGCCAACTGAATGTCTTTCTTAGTACCTTCTGTGTTGGTCAAATTGCTGTTTAAAGCGTTCTGAATGCCGTTTTCATAAACGATCGCACCCGAAACCTCTGTCGGATCTTCGCTTTTAATCGGTGTGCTTAAGCTTTCAGCGCCAACATAAATTTTATCATTTGCAGTCAGCGCGTCGCCTGTATATTCAAACCTAACAGCGCCGTTTGCAGCATCTTTCTGGTCAATGTACTTAATGTTTTTAGAGTCAACCTGATACAGGCTGTCCGCGTCTGTAACCAGGTAAGTTGCCATTTCAGAACCGGTTAAGCCGGAAACATTCGTGGTAACTTTTGTAACGCCGTCTTTCACTGTTGTTGTGGAAGTAACAGTAGCGGCCATTGCGCTCAGCGATGTTCCCAATACCATAGCCATGGCAAGAACAACCGCCAATACCTTCATAGCGCGTGTTTTCTTCATTTTAGAATCCCTCCGCATTTTTGATTTTTGCTATGCTACTCATTTGTTCTTTCTGCCTAAATCAACTGTCGTGTCGGAAATACCGAATGCTCCATCCCTATGTGAAATCATAATACATGTGTGTCCCGAAGCTTTGATATTCTCCATAATCTTTTTTTCGGTTTTTGAATCAAGTGCCGATGTGCCTTCATCCATGAGCAGCACGTCTGCACCGCAATACAATGCTCTGGCTATTGCCACGCGCTGTCCTTCACCCTCAGACAGCCCAAGGCCGTTTTCGCCAAGGCAGGTATCGAATCCCCGGGGAAGCAACCGAATCACTTCCTCCAGTTCTGCCTGTTTCGCACAGCTTAACAGCTTTTCGTAATTAACCGGATTACCAAAAGCGATATTCTGTGCAATAGTACCTGACATAAGAAGGTTAACCTGAGGAACATAGGCAAACATGCGGCGAGCTCCAGAATCAAGCGCGCATTTTGTTCCATCCTTCTTTACCAGTTCTATTTCTCCGCTGTCGGCTTTGATAAAGCCCAAAAGCAGTTTAAATAACGTGCTTTTCCCGATGCCCGACTCGCCGATGATCGTAACGATGCTTCCGCGCGGGACGGAAAGGGAAAAATTATCTAAAATGCTTATTTCCTCATACTTAAAGGAAACGCATGAGAAATCGATGCTCTTCCAATCGGAAAGTTCACTCTGCTCTGCCGCAGGCTTGTCGCTTTCCATTTCGCGAAGTTCGTCAATCCGCTCGAGCGATGCCGAGGCGGCGAACCACTGCGGAACAAGCGACGAAATGTTCCGAATCGGAGATTCGATTTGGCCGATAAGCTCCAAAACCGCCGTGAGCGTGCCGAACGTCATCAGCCCTTTGGAAATCTTTACGGCTCCCCAACCCAGTGCGGCGTAATACCCAAAGGTTACCGCAACGAAAAACGCGGTTGAGGTCATAATAGAAAAATCGTTTTTCTTTTTGCGCAGCGCAAATCCCTCGTTTTGAAGTTTGTTCAGTTTCTCGGTGAAAAAAACTTCTTTTACAAAGGTTTTTATAACATAAATGCCGTTAAATGCTTCAATCATGAAGGAACGGATTTTTCCTTCGCATTGCTGATAGGCTTTGTGCAGCGTTTTCAGTTTCTTTCGGAACAAACCCGCAAACAAAAACACAATCGGCGCCGCAACAATGCACAAAATTGCCAGTTCTCTGTCTAAAATAAACAAGGAAACCACGCTTAAGCCAAGACGCACAAAAA
>CAKSHV010000031.1 GCA_934457515.1 uncultured Clostridia bacterium | reverse complement strand
GCAAGCGGCGTATTATCCGATTTGACGACTGATGATTACACTATTGAAATTTTGAATAACGGCGAAAAAATTGAACTTAAGAACAAACCATTTATCGAAAACGGAGAGGTATATGTTCCGCTTAGAGAAGTAATTGATAAGAGCTTTTCAAAAGACGACGGGGTTACAGATATAAAATGGAATGACGGAACAATAGATGTAACTATTGCGTACTATCAAGGCGAAAGCGGAATGTATCGCCTGAAAATAGGCAGCAATCAATTAGAATTAAAGCATATTTCTTTTGATGAACACGATAAAAATTTTGATGAAATAGAAAACAATGTCGGTATCAGTCAGGGTTTAAAACAAACTCCTGTATTAAAAAAGTCAACGACATATATTCCTTTGAGAAAAGCAAGTTATATGTTGTTTGGTTTTACAAACAGACGTGATGAAAACAAAGTACCTTGCGAGCTTACATACGACGTTTATGACAAAAGCGGAAATATAATTGATTACAGCGGTTTCTATCATATCGTTATGGGAGAGTATACGATTAAAATTCCTAAAAGCTGGAGCGGAAAATATTCCGTTGAGATGGCAAACGATATGGTCAGCTTTGTTCAAAAGGCAGCCTATGATAAATACGGTATCGGCACATTATTCCGCATTGAAAAAACAAATGCAGAAAATGCAGATGAAATATTAAATATGCTGGGCGGAAGCCGACTGCTTTACAAAGATGATGTGTATGCGTATATTTTTGAAGTTCCGACCGATGTTCAATATCCGGTATGGGAAGGCAGAGATGAAAACGATATTGAAATTGCCGCCGAATACGAAGAAATGTTTAAAGATGTTACCAAAATTGCCGACAGCTTTGAAATTTCAGGCGCGGCAAACCGATAAAAAAAGACGGTGCTAAGCGCCGTCTTTTTTTATTCCTTAATTAAAATATACCAACTGGTCTTCGGGCGACTTTGCTTCTTTCATTGTTAAAACATGGAAAATCGTGCCCTCCTGATTATACATTTTGCTGAACGCAACCTCAATTTTTGCGGTAATCTTAATCCATGTGTTGCTCTTTAAATCATTGGCATGCTTTGCCACGCACACAAATCCCGCAACACCGATATCGTCCGCACAGCACGCCATGGCAGGCCGCCCCAAAACAAACCCTTCGGGCGGCAGCCCTTTGGGCTTGAACACCAAACCCTCAACCGTAACCGTTTTTCCGTTATACTTTTCCGGCTGCTCGGTGCTGTCTAAATACAGCGTTCCGAAATCCTCGTTGTCTACTTCAAACGAGTCCGCGTTAATGTCATAGGGCAGCTTTTCCTTGTCGCGCCCGTCATCCACCGTGCCGTCGGTGTTTTCAAAAATAATCTGCGCTCTGGGGTTCATACCGCGCGCAATGCGGCGGAATGCCACCTTGTCCGTTTCGGGCGTGCTGCGGTTAAACACAATCATTTCCGATTTGGACATGAAATCAAATAAAAAGCTTCGCATGTTCTGAATCTGCGTTTGGAACGCGCCCGCGTCCGCAAGACCGATTAACTGGTATAAAAACCAGCTTTCCGGCTTCTTTATGCTAAACAAATCCTCTAATGCCCAGGTGCCGTTGTATTCAATCAGCACCCTGTCCGGGCTGTGCATGCGGTCGAGCTTTTTTAAAAATGTGGCGCTTAAGGTTTCCTTGTCCTCCACGGGAACCACAACCGCATTGTATTTGTCCATGTCCGCCTTGTTATACTCTTCTTCGCCCTCTTCGCACACCAAAACCAGCGTTTTTTCGCCGGTAGAAAAATTTTCATCACAAATGGTTTCGCTGATAAAAGTGGTTTTGCCGCTTTCCAAAAAGCCGCAAACCAAATAAATCGGAACCTCCCGCTTGGCCATACCCTCACCGTGCCTTTCTTAAATATTAAAGTCCGAACAGCTCGCGGATTTTATCTTCTTTTAAATCTGTTCCGATAAATACAATTCTGCCGGTGTAGTCTGCCGTGCCGTCACGCAGGTCAAATTCGCCCGGTACATAGTCAAACTCAAACCACTTGCCGTCCTCGTCCTGCAAAATGCCTTTCGAACGCAGAATAGTGCCGCACGATCCGTCCTCTAAACGATTTAATATTTCCTCAATATGTTTTCTGTCCAGTTTCTTTGCCGTTTCCATGCCAAGGCTTGTAAACACATCGTCTGCATGATGATGTCCGTGCTCGTGGTCATGGTGATGATGTTCATGGTCGTGGTCATGTCCGCAGCAGCAGTCATGGTCATGATCATGATGGTGCTCATGTTCATGGTCATGCTCATGCTCATGTTCATGGTCATGTTCATGCTCATGTTCATGCTCATGTTCATGCTCATGGTCATGGTCATGATGATGTCCGCAAACCGGGCACTCATCCTCGTCAATCAGCTTTTTCGGCGCGCCCTCCATAACAGAAAGGATATCTTTGCCCGAAAGGTCGTTCCAGTCGGTGGTAACCACCGGCGCATCCGTGTTCTTTTCGCGGATAATTTCCATTGCCCTGTCCAGCTTTTCCTGCGGCATGCCGCCGGTTCTGCTTAAGACAATTGCCGTCGCGCTTTCCAGCTGGTTGTTGTAAAATTCACCGAAATTCTTGCTGTACATTTTGCATTTGGAAGCGTCTGCAACCGCAACACAGCAGTTTACCTTAAGTCCGTCCACGTTTTCAACCGCTTTTACCACATCGGACAGTTTGCCGACGCCGGACGGCTCGATGATAATGCGTTCGGGTTTGTAATCCTCAATAATTTTATGCAGCGATTTGCTGAAATCGCCCACCAGCGAGCAGCAGATGCAGCCGGAATTCATTTCGGTTACGGTAATGCCCGCCTCTTTCATAAATCCGCCGTCAATACCAACGTCGCCGAATTCATTTTCCAGCAAAACAACCTTTTCGCCGCTAAGTGCCTCTTTCAAAAGTTTTTTAATGAGCGTTGTTTTTCCTGCACCCAAAAAACCCGATACAATATCAATCTTTACCATATATCAACACATCCTTCCATACTTTATTGCCTAAAAATATATTATAGCACCCAAAAATAAAAAAGTCAAGCGCACAAACCTCTTGCAAAAGTGAAAAAGCTGTGCTATACTGTATGAACAGAAAAAAGATTCAGGGAGGAAGAAAAATGGAGCTTAAGGCATGCACCTTAAACGAAATTACGGAAATTTACAACACCTATCTGGTTGCGGATTTTCCGGAAAACGAAGTAAAACCGCTGTCGCGCATAACCGAGCTTTATGAAAAGCAGCTGTATTTTGCCTACGGCTTGTACGGAGACGGCAATGCGCTTTTGGCATACGCCTTTTTGTACGCCGCACCGAACAGTGAATTTTTGCTTCTGGACTATTTTGCGGTTTTAAAGTCTATGCGCGGCAAAGGGCTCGGCACAAAGGCGCTTTCGCTTTTGTGCGCCGAAATTGAAACGCATTTTGCAGGGCTCATAATCGAGGCGGAAAACCCCGTTTTTGCGGAAACGGCTGAAGAAAAAGAAATCAGAATTCGTCGGATTCAATTTTACGAACGAAACGGTTTTGAGCGTACAAAAATTTTAAGTCGCCTGTTCGGCGTGGAATACTGCATTTTGGTGCGCACAACCCGTGCGCCGTCCACATTAAACCTCACGCAATCGGTGTTAAATACATACCGCACGCTGATTCCTTCCAAGCACTGGGAGAAAAATGTCAGTGTGCGCATTGAAGAGGATTCTTAATCATAAAAAAGCGCTGTCGTTTGACAGTGCTTTTTTTACATCTTGAAATTCTCGTACGGATAAAGACCCGCTCTGGAAATCGGTTCACCGCCCGCATACAAATGCGAAGTGTCCCCCATCTGCACGCACCGAAAATGCGCATCTCCCCCTTCGCCAGTTTCGGTCACCAGCGTTGTGACGGAAGATGTAGGCAAAAAGAAATTATGCCACAAAAGCATGGGCGAAACGCCCGTTAAATAGGCAACAACCGCAAGCCCAAGCCCCATATGGCAAAATAGCGCCACGGTTTTTTCTTCCTTTTCACAAACCGTGTACACATCTTCCTTTTTTGTAACGCCGAACGATTTTAAAAGCGCGTCAACGCCCGCCGCGGTTTCTTCAAATATTTCTTTCACGTTTCCGCTTTGCATAAGCGGTGTTTGCGTCCATTTCTCTTTATCGTAATACGCAGGCTCGCCCATCCAGTCGCAGGGCGACAAATCCCACGGAATCCGTCTGTTTCCGGTATGCTGCGAAACAATTCTTCCGCGGAATTCCTCCAGCCACGGCAGAATTTCGGCTTTTGCCCCGTGTTTTTCAAGGGTTGCCTTTGCCGTGTCTTTCGCGCGCCCCAAGGGGGAACAAAAAAACGCGTCTATCTTTTCCTTTGCCAACCGTTTTGATAAAAGGCCAGCCTCTTTCCACCCCTTTTCGGTCAGTGAATCTATTGAATAATCGGGGTCGCCGTGCCGGATAATTAAAAGTTTCATTTTCATCTCTCCTTATAACTTAACGGGAATTTCTTTCTTCATTTCCATACTGTCGGGCAAAACGGTGCAGGTGTATGCCAAAATTTGAACGCCCTCCCGGCTTGCATTCCGCAGTGCCTCGCCAAATGCAAAATGGGTTTTGTCATTTGGCATAAAGCATGATATGCCCTGCATTTGAATCACAAACAAAACATAGGCTTTATATCCGTTTTTCACGCAGTCGCACAAGCCATGAACATGTTTTATGCCCCGCTCGGTGGGCGCATCGGGAAACAAAGCGGCGCTACCGCATTTTAAGGTTACGCCTTTCACTTCTGCAAACGCCCTTTCGCCGTTTTCAAACTCTATATAAAAATCGAACCTGGAGCTTGTTTCGCCCGAAACGGTATACACCGTTTCGGGCCGAACCGTTTTTGCTTTTCCGAGTCCGCCATTTTCAAGCCATTCTTTCACTGCTTTGTTGGGTGCCTGCGAGTCGATATTCACAACTTGTTCATCGGTTTGCACCGCAATCAAATCCCATTTGGTCTTTCGGTTCGGGTTGTCTGCGCGCTGCACAAAAACGGCCGCTTTCGGCAAAAGAAGTTCTTTTAATCTGCCTGTGTTTTTCACGTGGCAAAGCTCTGTGCCGCAATCCGTTTCAATTTCTGCCGTAAATCGGTTCAGCCGACGGACAAAAACCGCCTTATAAACATTTGTATACCGCACAGCTATCCCCTTTCATAAGCCTGTTTTCTGCATTATACACCATTTTTCTTCTCTTGACAAGTCCGAAAAAGAATAGTATAATATGTAAAAAAGTAAAAATTTGCCGAAGAGGTGAAGAAAATGACGGTTTTTGTAAACCAAACCATTCGTCTGTCAAACGGACAAAAAATGCCAATTGCGGTCTATCTTTGCGAAATATCGCAAAAAAACAGTCCTGCGGGAAAAGCGGCATATAACGGACTTTCCGCCTTGTTAAACGGCTCGCCGACGCCGAACTGCCCTGCCGTTTCGGCTTTTGTTCAAAACGGCGAAATGTGTTTTGACACAAACGATTCGGAAACCATTGTTTCCCTTGCGCTTTTTTTCTTAAGCGAAACAAATGGCACGGTATGCCAATGCGAAAGCTGCGGCAGATTTTTTGTGCCGCTTAAGCGCTCGGACGAAAAATACTGCCCTTACCCGCCGCTGAAAGGCTTAAAATCCTGCCGAAAAATCGGCGCCGCACAAGCGTTCCGCAAAAAGAAGGCACAGGATGCAAGCTATACCCTGTTTTTAAAAAACACGAAACATCTGCGCTATTTAAAAGGAAAGGGCGCGCTGGACAGCGCAGAATACGAACGGCTGTATGCAATCGAAAAGGCAGCGCTGTCAAATGCCGAAATCCGTGCGGCAGCGCCGCCGGAACCCCAATCTTTTGACGAACCGACCGCCGTTTTGGAGAAAAAAATGCCCGTTCGTGAAAAAATTGAAACATATTTGCTGTAAAATTTTAAAAATTTTCAAAAAAAGGCTTTTCATTTGCAGAAAACTGTGATATACTATAGCGTAGTTTAGACTGTAATTTGCTAAGGAGATGTTTTAATATGGCAGAATTAAGATTTGACCCGTTTACAAAAGACTGGGTTATGATTGCATCGAACCGTCAGAACAGACCGCAGATGCCGAAAGACTGGTGTCCTTTCTGTCCCGGTTCCGGCAAGGTGCCCGACCACTTTGATGTGTATGAATACGACAATGATTTTCCGGCACTGTCGCAAAACCCGCCTGTTCCGGACGATGTGGCAACCGATTTGTTCAAAACCGCTCCGTCCTACGGAAAATGCGAGGTTATCCTCTATTCGCCGCAGCACACCGTAACGCTGCCCGAGCTCCCGGTTTCCCACATTAAAAAACTGGTTGACCTTTGGACCGAGCGCTACATAGCGATGAAAGCGGACGAAAAAATTAAATATGTATTTATTTTTGAAAACCGCGGCGACGTGGTCGGCGTTACCATGCCCCACCCGCACGGCCAGATTTACGGATATTCGTTCATTCCGAAGAAACTGGAATTGGAACTTGCGTCCTCGAAAGAACACTTTGAAAAAACAGGTCACTGCCTGTTCTGTGACACTTTAAAAGACGAGTATGACGCAAAATCCCGCATTGTTCTGGAAAATGACGATTTTGTTGCCTATATTCCGTTTTTCTCCGCATACCCTTATGGTATGTATGTTGCGGCAAAGGGCCACAAGCAGAGCTTAGACCAGTTCACCGAAACGGAAAAAGAAAATCTGGCAGACATTTTAAAGAAAGTTACGGGAACATATGATTCTTTGTTTGACTATCATTTCCCCTACATGATGTGCATGCATCAGGCACCGGTTAACTCGGAAGACGCTTCGGAATATTTCCACTTCCACATTGAATTCTACCCGCCGATGCGTTCGGCTGAAAAGCAGAAATTCAATGCTTCCTCCGAAACGGGCGCATGGGCGCACTGCAACCCGACCGCACCGGAAGAAAAGGCAGAAGAACTGCGTGCGGCATATCAGAGATTCTTGAAAAAAGGAGAATAAAACATGCAGCTTAATGAAATTAAAAAACTGTTTATCGAAACATTCGGCGGAGAAGAGGCTTCTCTTCGCGCATTTGCATCCCCCGGACGCGTTAACTTAATCGGCGAGCACGTGGACTACTGCGGCGGCCCCGTTTTCCCGGCGGCGCTGACCATGAAAACAACCATTGTTGCACGCAAAAGAAACGACAATATCATCCGTTTAAAAGCAACCGATTTGGACATTGTTGTCGAGGCGGATTTAAACGACCTTGAAAAATACAAGGGCACATTAAAATGGGGAGACTATCAGCTGGGTGTTGCGCTTGAACTGCAAAAGGCAGGCTACACCATTTGCGGCTGCGACCTTTTGTATGACGACACCACCCCGCACGGCGGCGGACTTTCGTCAAGTGCGGCAATCGAGGTTTCCACCGCTTTGATGTTTGCAACATTTTCAAACGAATTAAACGGCATTACAAAACCGGTTGACATGATTGAAATGGCACTTTTGAGCCAGAAAGCCGAGCATAACTACATCGGCGTAAACTGCGGCATTATGGACCAGTTTGCCTCTGCAATGGGCAAGGCAGACCACGCCATTTTCTTAAACTGCGCAACGCTTGATTACGAATTAGTACCTTTGGCACTCGGCGATTGCTGCCTGGTTTTGTCCAACACCAATAAAAAACATTCTCTCGGTGCATCGAAATATAACGAACGCCGCGGCGAATGCGAGGCAGGTCTTAAAGCTTTGCAGACCGTTCTGCCCGGCAAAACACAGCTCGCCGACATCTCGGTTGAAGAGTTTGAGGCAAACAAGGGCGTTATTACCGACCCCGTTGTACAAAAAAGAATCAAGCACGTTGTTCATGAGTGCGCACGCGTTCATGAAAGCGTTGACGCGCTGAAAAAAGGCGACCTTAAAACCTTCGGTCAGCTGATGAACGCATCGCACGACTCGCTGCAGTATGATTATGAAGTAACCTGCGATGAATTGGATATTTTGGCGCACGAAGCAAGAAAGCTCCCCTATGTTATCGGTTCGAGAATGACGGGTGCAGGCTTCGGCGGCTGCACAGTCAGCGTTGTGAAGACCGCGCACGCGCAGGATTTCATTAACACGCTTGCTCCCATTTACGAAGAAAAAGTCGGCCATCCCGCATCTTTCTACATCACCGAAATCGGCGACGGCGGCAAAGAATTACTGTAATTTAAATAAGAAAGTGGTTTCCGTACAATGATATTTTGCGCGGAAACCACCTATTTTTTTGTTTACAAACACAACAAAGAGAAAGGATTTACATTTCACATGAAAATCATATTGGCAACCAACAATCAGGGAAAAGTGCGGGAAGTGAAAGAAAAACTTGCCGGCTGGTCCGTTTATTCTTTAAAAGACAAGGACATTTGTGTTGAAGTGGAAGAAGACGGCAAAACCTTTGAGGAAAACGCGCTGAAAAAGGCGCGGACCATAGCTAACCTTACCGGCACGCTGACCATGGCGGACGATTCGGGCTTGGAAGTCTTTGCCTTAAACAATGCGCCCGGCATTTATTCCGCGCGCTACGGCGGCGAGGGGCTAAACGATACCGACCGCTATCAAAAACTTTTATCGGAATTAGAGGGAAAAGAAGACCGCGGTGCGCGGTTTGTTACCGTTATTGCCCTTTGCTATCCCGACGGACGCGAGGTTACACTTCGCGGTGAGTGCTACGGTGAAATTACAAAATCGCCGTCCGGCGAGGGCGGATTTGGCTACGACCCGGTGTTTTTCTATCCTCCGCTTCAAAAAACATTCGGCGAAATTCCGCTGCACGAAAAGAATCAAATCAGCCATCGCGCCCGCGCGCTTTGCAAACTGCAGCGCTATTTAACGGGTGAGCCGTGTTTGATTGAAAGTGATTCTCTTTGTGCGAAAATCGGTTTTCTCGGTGCGGAAATTCAGCATTTAACCGAAAAGAAAACAGGGAAAGACCGCATGAATACAGACTTAGAAAAATGGAATTATGTGGCGCCCATTTGCTTTCCGATTCTGGCAAGGCCGTTTGACAAAGCGGGATATATTTACCACGACAAGCACTATGACATTCATCCGCACGGCTTTGCGCGCGAAAGCGTTTTTGATTTAAAAAGCATTGGCGAAAACACGGTGACATTTGTTTTAACCGAAAACGAAAAGACGCTTTCGCAATATCCGTTCCGTTTTCGCTTAGAGGTGACCTATACCCTTGAAAAAAACACCTTAAACACAACCTACACGGTAACCAATACCGACGATAAAGAAATTTTTTACAACATCGGCGCGCATGACACCTATGCAATTTCAACCGATTATGAAAACTATGAGATTGAATATGAAAAGCCGGAGAACATTTTGGACAACGGGCTTTTTGGAAAAAATGAACCAGCTATTGAAGAGCCGACCGAGCAAATGAAACGTATTTGCATTAAAAGCAACATAGTTCCCGGCAAAACGGTTTACTTTTTCTCCAAAAATTTAAATTCAAGCTGGGTGCAGCTTTTGTACAAAGGAAATCCGATTGTCCGTGTTTATTTTGACAAAAACAACACCGATTCTCTTGGTTTTTGGAACAAACCGAATTCGAAATTTTTCTGCATTGAGCCGTGGGCGGGCATTTCAGAATTGTTCCAGCACACCGC
>CAKSHV010000030.1 GCA_934457515.1 uncultured Clostridia bacterium | reverse complement strand
CGGTGGGCGTTTTGGTGCCTGTTCTGCTCGGAACAATTACGGCGCTTTTGTTTATGGGCTGGCCCGAAAACGGACTTTCACAGCCTGTTTTGATGAATGCACTGTTTGTGGGCGTGATTCTTGCGGCAACAAGCGTTGGCATAACGGTTGAAACCCTGCGCGAGCTTGGAAAATTAAACACAAAGGTGGGCACAACCGTTTTGAGTGCGGCAATTATCGACGATGTGCTGGGAATTATTGTTTTAAGCCTGGTAACCGGCTTAAACGGCGGCGGCAGCATTGGCATGACGCTCTTAAAAGCCGCGGGATTTTTCGTGTTCACCGTCGGCATCGGACTCATTTTAAGAAAATTGTTTACCGCACTTGTTCACAAATATCCGCACAAACGCAGAACAAGCATTTTTGCAATTGTTATGTGCTTTTTATACGCGTTCTGTGCAGAGGAATTTTTCGACATTGCGGCAATCACCGGCGCATATATGGCGGGCCTTATGTTAAGCGGCTTGGAAGACACACAGTTTGTGGACAGAAAGGTTATTGTTTCGGGATACATGATTTTCACACCGATTTTCTTTGCCTACATTGGCATCAGCGCGGATTTCAGCCACTTTGAAGCCGCAGGACTTTGGTTTGCGTTGGCATTTGTTGCGGTCGGCATTATCAGCAAAATTATCGGCTGCGGCGCGGCGGCGCGGGCATTTAAATATAACGGAAAAGACTCCCTTTCCATTGGCTGCGGCATGATTGCGCGCGGCGAGGTTGCCCTTGCGGTGTATGCGGCGGGAAAAAGTTTAATTTGGTTTGAAAACGGTGCTTTAAAGGGAATTGACCCCCTGGTTGCCACTATTTTCTTAATTATTATTTCTTCGGTTTTCTGCCCGATACTTTTAAAACTCGCGTTTAAAGACCATAACGAAGAGAATACACCTGCCGTAAAGAAAAAATTGCCCATTTTCTCCGAGGCACTGGAAAACCGTTCGGATGACGTAGAAGAAAATAAGTAAAAATAATGGATTATCTCGCCGTGCAAAGCGCCTGTTTGCACGGCGAATTTTATGATGTTAATTTTTCGTTAAAAATCAAAAACGAACAGATTTTTTGTGCAATTTGAACAAAAAAATTTGGAAAAAGACTTGATTTTTAAAAAAAAGAAGTGTATAATCATAGGCGTAGAAAAGATAAAGGGCATGGATAAGTCGGGGATTGTTCGCAATGGCGCGGGGATTGTCGGCTTATTGTATTTTTAAAAGAAAGCAAAATGCGTTTTATCTTGAATGGTGTTTTGTCGAAAGGAAGTGAAGCACATTTATGGATATTATGAAAGTTATTTTAGACATTGAAAACAAAGCAATGGATATTATCGATTCGGTGGACAAAACCGAAGAGGAGAAAAAAGCAGACGAGAAAATTTCCGAAATGGAAAAGGCGTTTGACAAGGAAACAAATGAAAAAATTGCAGCGCTGAAAGCAGATTTTTCGAAAAAAATTGCCGAAGAAGTAAAGGCAACCGAAAAGAAAGTTGCCATGCAGGAGCAAAGAATTACGGATATTTATGAAATGAAGCATGCGGAATGGATTTCCGACTTAACAAAGCGGGTAATTGAAGGCTAAAGGAAGTGAGCACATGATTGGAGAAGTGATTAAAAATTCCGCCGTCAATGCCAAAATCCATGCAAAGCTCAAAAACAGCCTGAAAGCGAAGGACTACGACAAAATGGTGTCGTTTTCAACCGTTTCGCAGCTTGCGGCTTTCCTAAAGCAAAATGCGGAGTATAAAGAGGCTTTGGCGGATGTTTCGGCAGAATCGATTCACCGCGGCGAGCTGGAACGGCGGCTGAAAACGGTTATCAACAAAAACATCCGTTCGCTGATTACCTTTTCAAGCGAGTCGGACAAAGCGTTTTTAACGCTGTTTGATATCCGCGATGAAATCTGGAATTTGAAAATTTTGCTTCGTTTGCTGTTCCGTCCGAGCGAGGGGTATTCACCGAACTACATTGAAACGGGAACGCTTGATTACGAAAAGCTGTTCCGCGCGCGAACGTTCGAGGATTTTACCGAGCTTTTAAAGGACACGGTTTACTATAAAGTGTTCAAACCTTTTTTGGGACATCCGGAAAAGCAAAGTTTATTTGAACTGGAAACCGCTTTGGACAGCTTATATCAAAACCTTACGTTTGAATACATAAAAAAATATCTTTCCAAGGAAGAGCAAAAGATTGCGGAAAAATCATACGGCACGGAAGTGGATTTGCAAACGATTCTGTTTATCATCCGCGCCAAGATTTATTACGGATTTACCGCGGACCAGGTTCTGCCCTATGTTTCGGGAAAGCGCTATCGCTTAAAAGAAGAGGACATACGCGCCCTTGCGCAGGCAGACAGCAAAGAAGCGGCGCTGGACGCTGCGAAAAACACCTGTTACAAAGAGCTTTTCGAGGGCAGCTTAAACGGCATTGAGGCAAAGGTCAGCGCATATTCTTTAAAAATGCACAAATCGGGCTTTAAGCGAAAGCCTTATTCATTGGAAAGCGTGCTTTGCTATATTAAAATCCGCGAGGTGGAGGTTCGGAACGTGATTATGATTACCGAAGGCATCCGGTACGGGCTGCCGCCGCAGGAAATTCGAAGTTATGTTATTGGTATCGATTAAGGGGGTGCCGATGTGATTCAAAAATTAAAACTAATCAATTTAGTGGGCGCCAGAAGCAAGCTGGACGAGATTTTGCAAAGCTGTATTTTAGACAGCGACGTGCAGTTTGAAAACCCGCTGACGGTCATTAAAGAAACAAAAGGCTTTAATATACACATGCAGCCGAATCCCTACGCCGACGTAATGAAACGCTACGAGCAGGTGTTTGATTATGCGGGCGTGGACTACAGCCGCGTGAAACGCCATAAGGGCGATTACACGTTCGAGCAGTTAGGCGCATTTGTCGAGCGGTTCAACAGCCAGGTGCACAGCCTAGGCGAAGAAAAGGAAGCCTTGGAAAAGGAAAAAGACAGGCTTCAAAAAATCATCCGCACGCTGACGCCGATTGAGGGCGCGGACGTGCACCTTGACTATTTGGACAGATTGAAGTTTATGAAATTCAGATTCGGCAGACTGCCGAATGACAGCTATGCGAAAATGGACGCATACTTAGATAAGCTGCCCACCTATTTTGTTGAGGTGCAGAAGGACAGAAACTATACATACGGATTTTATTTTGTTTCGTCGCAGATGGCGAAAAAGGTTGACCACATTTTTGCTTCCCTTTATTTCGAGCGGGAATGGATTGAAACCGAAAACGAGGGTACGCCGAAACAGATTATTGAAAACTTAACTCAAAAAATGGCGGAGCTTGACAGGCAGGCTGCCGAGAAAAAGGCGCAGTTTGACGCGGTTTTGGAAAAGAAACGCGATATGCTTATCGACGATTATGCGGTCGTTAAGTATTATTTTGAGTTAAACGAGCTGAAAAAGAACGCGGTGTACACCAAAAACACGTTTTATTTAACGTTCTGGGCGGACGAAGAAACCGAAAAGAAAATTCAGTCTTGCATTAAAGGCGACGCGGAATACAAAATGATTGCGGAAGAGCCCGAAAAATTGGGCGACGCGGTCGAAATTCCGACAAAGCTGAAAAACTTACGCGTTTTCAAACCGTTTGAAGAGTTTGTTAAAATGTACGGCGTGCCGCGCTATAACGAAATAGACCCGACGCCGTTTTTGGCAATTGTGTACACCATATTGTTCGGCATGATGTTCGGCGATGTGGGACACGGCGTGTGCTTAATGCTGATCGGCATTTTGCTGACCTGTATGAAAAAAGGCGGATTTTTGGCAAACCTTTTAATTCCGATCGGCATATCATCTGCAGTGTTCGGTTTTCTGTACGGCACGTGCTTCGGCTTTGAGGGCGATGAGGCAATCATTCACCCCCTGTGGTTCACGCCGATGGAGCAGATGACAAGAATTTTAATAACAACCGTTGCAATCGGCGCCGGCATTATATTGCTGTGTATGCTTTTTAACATTATAAACGGCGTGAAACAAAGAAACTGGCAGAAAATTCTGTTTTCGCAAAACGGCGTGGCGGGCATTGTGTTTTATGTCTGCGTGCTGTACCTCGGCGTTTCGATGTTCATGGGCAGCAAATATCCGTTTGTTGCAATTATGATCGGCATTGTGGTTTCCCTGCTTTTGATTTTCTTACAGGAGCCGCTTTCCAAACTTGTGGCGCGGAAAAAGGACTGGGTGCCGAAAGAAAAAGGCGGATTCTTTGTAGAATCGTTCTTTGAACTTTTCGAAATACTGCTTAGCTTTGTAACCAACACCATGTCGTTCGTCCGTGTCGGTGCGTTTGCTTTAAACCATGCGGGCATGATGAGCGTTGTGCTGCTGTTTATGCATCAGATAAGCGGTGCGGGTTCGATTGTTGTTGCAATTTTCGGTAACCTTTTGGTTATGGGCATTGAAGGCTTAATTGTCGGTATTCAGGTCTTGCGTCTTGGTTTTTACGAGATGTTCAGCCGTTTTTATGACGGTGACGGCAAGGCTTTTCATTCAGTAAACGAATAAAAATATTGGAGGTAAAACTTATGAAAACACTGTTGATTTTTGTTATGGTAACTCTTGCAATCGCAATGCCGCTGATTGCGCACTACGGTTTGAAATTAAGAGGCAGAACCGTAAAGGGCGTTTTGGGCGCAAACCTTGTTTCTTTCTTTGGCATTTTGGCAGTATTTACGGTTGTTATGTGGAGTGACGGCAACGTTTTGGCTGCAGGCGCTGAAACAGCGGAAGCGGCAGCGGGCGGCATGAAATATTTGGCGGCAGCGCTTTCTACGGGTCTTGCATGTATCGGTGCAGGTATCGCGGTTGCGGCAGCATCGTCTGCAGCACTCGGCGCTATCTCGGAGGATTCCTCCATTATGGGTAAATCGCTTATTTTCGTTGCATTGGCAGAAGGTATCGCACTTTACGGTCTTTTGATTTCGTTCATGATTATCGGCGGCTGAGAAAAGAGGAGAAACAATGAAATATTTCTTGCTCAGTGATAATGAAGATACCAGAGTCGGAATGCGCTTAAGCGGCATCGAGGGCGTTGTGGTGCACGACGCCGAGGCGTTTAAAGCGGCTTTCGATAAGGCAAAAAACGATAAAGACATCGCGGTGCTTTTGGTAACCGAAAAGTTGGTGAATTTGGCGCCGCAATATATTGAAGAGCAAAAGGTGAACAATAAGGTTCCCTTGGTTGTCGAGCTGCCCGACCGTCACGGTTCGGAGCGCCCGGACGATTATATTTTAAACTATGTTAAAGAGGCAATCGGAGTGAAACTGTAAGAAAGGAAGTGGCGGCATGTCATCTTACGATGCACTTGAGGCATTTTCCGGAGCAATTATCGGCGAGGCGGAAAAAGAAAAAGAAGCGCTTATGCAGGAGCTTGAAAAGAAGTCGGAAGAAAAAATTAAGGCAAAAGAAAAAGAGCTGTCTGCAAAGCAGGAAAGCGCCGTCGGTATGGAAATGGGCAGGCTTGTTATGCAAAAGGGCGTGGAACTGTCTAAGATAAAAAACGAGGGCAGAAAAAAGCTGATTGCAAAACGAACCGAAATTTTTAATAAAGTATTTGATGAAGTAACCGAAAACGTTCGGAAATATACCGAAACGGACGCGTATAAAGAGGCGGTTAAAGCGGATTTTGAAGCGGTTAAGGGCGAAATCCAAGGCTCGGCATTTAAAGTGTATGTTCTGCCGAAAGATTTGGATCTGATTCCCGGAGCGGAAGAAACCAAAGAGGACATTGTGGGCGGATTTATTGCAGAGGCGCCCGAAAAAGGCCTTTATTTCGACTGCACGCTGCGCGCAAAAATCCGCGGTCAGCAGGACTACTTTTACAAAAACAGCGGCCTGGTGATTGATTAGGATGAAAGGATGAGATTCTATGAGCGATAAAAAAGCTTATATATATGGAATAAACGGTCCTGTCGTAACCGTTAAAAACGCGCCGTGGCTGTCTATGCTTGAAACTGTTTTTGTGGGAAACGAGCGGCTGATCGGCGAAGTTATCGCCGTGCATGACGGATTGACGGTTATTCAGGTTTACGAAGAAACGGCAGGTCTTAAAATCGGCGAACCGGTTGAGGGCACGGGCGCACCTATGTCGGTAACCTTAGGCCCAGGACTGATCGGCGATATTTTCGACGGTATCGAGCGCCCGTTAAAAGAGATTGAAAAAAGCTCGGGCGGGTTCATTTCCCGCGGTCTTATGCCGGACGCTGTGGATATGGACAAAAAATGGCAGGTTACGGTTACGGCGAAAAAGGGCGATAAAGTTTCTCCCTGCTCGGTGATTGCCGAAGTGACCGAAACCACTCTTATTGTAAACAAAATCATGGTTCCGCCGAATGTTTCGGGCGAAATTATTGAAATCGGCGAGAGCGGCGAATACACCTGCCGTGACGTCTTGGCGAAAGTGAAAACGGAAAACGGCGGCATCAAAGAGATTAAGCTTGTTCAAAAGTGGCCGATTCGTCAGCCGAGACCTTATAAAACGAGAGAAACCATCAGCAAGCCGCTGATTACCGGCCAGCGTGTGTTAGACGTGCTGTTTCCCCTTGCAAAGGGCGGCACGGCGGCGATTCCGGGCGGCTTCGGCACGGGCAAAACCATGACGCAGCACCAGCTTGCCAAATGGTCGGACGCGCAGATTATTATCTACATCGGCTGCGGTGAGCGCGGAAATGAAATGACGCAGGTATTGGAAGAGTTTACGGGCTTGATTGACCCGAAATCCAATCAGCCGCTGATGAACCGCACCCTGCTGATTGCAAACACGTCCAACATGCCGGTTGCGGCGCGTGAGGCATCGATTTATACCGGCATTACCATTGCCGAATACTACCGCGATATGGGGTATGACGTGGCAATTATGGCGGATTCTACTTCGCGTTGGGCAGAGGCGTTAAGAGAAATTTCGGGTCGTTTGGAGGAAATGCCCGCCGAGGAAGGTTTCCCGGCGTATCTTCCGTCCCGTCTGTCCGAATTCTATGAAAGAGCGGGATTCGTTACCAATTTAAACGGTTCGCAGGGCTCGGTATCCATTATCGGCGCGGTATCGCCCCAGGGCGGTGACTTTTCCGAACCGGTTACCCAGAACACAAAGCGTTTTATCCGCTGCTTCTGGGGATTAGACAAGGCACTTGCCTATGCAAGACACTATCCTGCCATCAACTGGCTCGGCAGCTACAGTGAATATGTAGATGACCTTTCGGATTGGTACAGAGAAAATGTTGCGCCTGATTTTGTGGAAAAGAGAGCAGATGTTGTCCGCATTCTGCAGGAAGAAAGCGGACTGATGGACATTGTTAAGTTAATCGGCGCAGATGTTTTGCCGGAGGATCAGAAATTAACCCTTGAAATCGCGCGTGTTATCCGCGTCGGGTTCTTACAGCAGAATGCATACCACCAAAACGACACCTATGTGCCGCTGGATAAGCAGTACCGAATGCTGTCTACCATTTTGTATCTGTATGAAAAGTGCAAAAAATGGGTTAACGAAGAATCCATTCCGCTGTCGCAAATCAGCAAGACAGGCATCTTTGCGGACGCGATTAAGATGAAATATGATATTGCAAATGACGAATCGGAAAAATTCGATTTGTTTAAGCAAAGAATTGATGAACTTACATTTTAGGAGGTGAGGCAAAGTGATGAACAAACAATACATGGGGCTGCGCGATATAAGCGGTTCGCTGGCGGTTATTGACAGAATGGACAATGCCTCATACGACGAAATTGTGGAAGTGAAATTAGACAGCGGTGAGTCGAGAATCGGCAGAATTGTGGAGCTGACCGAAGAATTTGCGGTTGTGCAGGTATTTGAGGGCACAAAGGGCATGTCTTTGGAAAACACCGTAACGCGCCCAACCGGAAAGCCGCTGACTCTGCCTTTGTCCAAAGAAATCATGGGCAGAATGTTTGACGGCTGCGGCCGCCCGATTGACGGACTCGGCCCTGTTTATTCCGACATGGAAATGGACATTAACGGTAAGGCGATGAACCCTGTTTCGCGTGAATATCCGCGTTCGTTTATCCAGACGGGTATTTCGGCGATTGATGGCTTAACAACGCTGATTCGCGGTCAGAAACTGCCGATTTTCTCGGGCAACGGTTTGCCGCACGATAACCTGGCGGTGCAGATTGCAACCCAGGCGAAAATCGCCGAGGGCGAGGGCAAGAATTTCGGTATTGTCTTTGCCGCCATGGGCGTTAAATACGATGTGGCAAATTACTTTATCAAATCTTTTGAAAAAACGGGCGCAATCGGCAGATCGGTTATTTTTATCAATACCTCTTCCGACCCGGTTGTTGAAAGAATTTTAACACCGCGCTGCGCACTGACTGCCGCAGAATACTTAGCATTCGAACATGATATGCACGTGTTGGTTATTTTAACCGATATTACGTCTTACTGCGAAGCGGTTCGTGAAATATCATCCTCTAAGCAGGAGATTCCGTCCAGAAAAGGCTACCCCGGTTATTTGTATTCCGATTTAGCGTCGCTTTACGAACGCGCGGGCATGTTAAAGGGCAAAAAAGGTTCGATTACCCAAATCCCGATTTTAACCATGCCGAATGATGATATTACCCACCCGATTCCGGACCTTACGGGCTATATCACCGAGGGACAGATTGTGCTTGACCGTGTGCTGAGCCAGAAAGACGTTTATCCGCCTGTCTCTGTTCTGCCGTCTTTGTCACGTTTGATGAAGGACGGTATCGGAGAAGGATTTACAAGAGAAGACCACCCCGAGGTTTCCAATCAGCTGTTTGCGTCATACGCAAAAGTGCAGGATATTCGTGCGCTTGCTTCGGTTATCGGCGAGGATGAGCTTTCTGAAACGGATAAGTTATACATTGCATTCGGCAAAGCGTTTGAAAAAGAGTTTATCGGTCAGGGCAAAGCGGAAAACCGCGATATTAACTTAACGCTTGAAATTGCATGGCGTCTGCTTGCAATGCTGCCCGAAACCGAGCTTGACAGAATTTCACCCGAAATGCTGAAGAAGTATTACAAAAAAGAGGCTTAAAATTAGGCGGTAAAGGCGGTGAGGCATATGCCTATGGTTCCGACAAAGGGTAACCTGATTATTGCAAAAAACACTCTGCAGCTCAGCCGAACGGGCTATGAACTGTTGGATAAAAAAAGAAATATTTTAATCCGCGAAATGATGTCTATGATTGACAAGGCAAAAGAGGTGCAGGAGCAGATTTCAACCACCTTTACGCGGGCGTACGGTGCGCTGCAGCGTGCAAACGTGGAACTTGGTATTGAAACGGTTGAAAAAATCAGCCTGGCGGTGCACGTGGAGGACAGCTTAGAGGTGAAATTTCGCAGCGTTATGGGTGTTGAAATCCCGATTGTTGTGATGAACGAAACCGAAATGAAGCCATCGTTCGGCTTTAAAAGCACCACTTCGTCATTAGATGAGGCGATTGCGCGGTTTAACGACGTGAAAAAGCTGACAAAGCTGCTGGCGGAGATTGAAAACTCGGTTTTCCGCCTGGCGGACAGCATTAAGAAAACGCAAAAGCGCGCTAATGCCTTAAAAAACATAATGATTCCGCGTTATGAGGCGGAAACGAAATTCATCGCAAACGCCCTTGAAGAAAAAGAGCGCGAAGAGTTTTCGCGATTAAAAGTTATCAAAAACCAAAAAGCGGAGAAATAAAAAGCTGCGGACGAAATTTTTATTTCGTCCGCAAAAAAGTTCTTGACAATTAAGGGAAAATCATGTATAATAACGAAGTGGTTTAACCCATGGGGGTGTAGCTCAGCTGGGAGAGCACCTGCCTTGCAAGCAGGGGGTCAGGAGTTCGATTCTCCTCATCTCCA
>CAKSHV010000029.1 GCA_934457515.1 uncultured Clostridia bacterium | reverse complement strand
GCTATTGGGCGTTTAAGTACATCGGCGAGATGGAACAGCGAGGCGTTTTGCTCGGATATCCGAACGGCAATTTTTACCCGGATAAACTATGTAACGCGAGGCGAATTTGCCAAAATTATGACGATTGCGGCAGGTCTTTCGGATAAGCAGAAGCAGGATTTTGTTGAAGAGCAAAAAAGAAACGAAAGCGAGCAAGAGCTGCGGGACAAGGCGGCACAAATCGGAATGTCGGTTTATTTTGATGAAAAAAACGGCTACCATTGCTTTTATCCGTCGGAATTATCCTCTGTTTCTCACGACGGTTACGGCATGTGCGCTGCCTCGAGAACGCGAATCCGCGACAGAGAAAGCAGAATGTATATCAGCTGTGAACGATACAACACCACGCCCGCGCAATATGTGGCGGAAAACTACGATGTTTATTATACCGACTATGACTATAAAGCCATTAACAAAAATGATTATGCGATTCGCGTGTATCAGGCGTATGACGATTTTTACAGATATGAATACGGATACATGAAAAACGGTGCGATTTACAGTTTTTGTATAGAGTTCCCGCGGGAAGAGTTTAACAAATATGATAAAATGATCAATCAAATCTATGCGGATTTCAAAAAACAATTTTAGAGGGGGAATCTTAAAATGAATATGATTAAAGAAACGAGAAAAGAAATGGAATCGGTGAAAAAGGTTGACTTGGACAAATGCTTTCGGCCGGACAATGTAACTTATAATTTGTGGGGCTGGGCAGAACATTTGGAAAGGTTGGGGAAGATTATTGTTGTCGGCACAATCGTGGTCGGCGTTATCGTTGCTGCATATACGACCTATCAAATCAGCAGCGACAGTTTTTATATGCAATCTTATTATTCCTATTATCCCTCGTTTGATTCCGCCTCGTATAATGCTGCAAAAGTAACGAATTTTATTGTTACGCTTTTGGGATTCATTCTCGGCGGCGTGGCGGAATATATCGTGTGTCATTCCATTGCGCTGATACTCGGTGCATACGCGGGAATTTCGCAAAATACGCGGGCTACCGCCTTGATGACGAAACTTTACATAGAAAACACCTGCGAGTTTGCCGATGACGGCGCAACCGGTTTAAGCGGAATGGCTGCCGCGAAAAGCAGGGTGAAAAGAACGGCAGAAAATGGGTGGACATGCCCCAAATGTGATGGAAAAAATGACGCAAGCAATATAATGTGTAAATATTGCGGTACATATAAATAAAATTTAAGATACTGCAAACGCAGTATCTTTTTTAAACAAAACGCTTTTTAATTTAAAATTCAATCAGTTCGGAGGGGAACACGCGGGAGGCAACCGAAAGGTTTGCCGCGGCGTCTTCAAATCCTGCGCGCGAAAGCGCGTTTTTGGTTGTGGCAAGCGCGATTTCTTCGGTGTTGTTTTCGCCGCTTAAGTGCCCCAGCATAATGCGCTTTGTGCCTTTTTCCGCAAGCCAAACCGAAAGCTGTGCTGCCTCGGTGTTCGGCAAATGTCCGAATTCGGACAAAATACGGCGCTTAAGTTCCGGCGGATACGAGCCGTTTTTCAGCATGGTTAAATCGTGGTTCGATTCAATGAATGCAAAGTCGCAGCCGACGAAATTTTCGGTCATTTCGTTTGTAATCATACCCGTGTCGGTTGCAATACAAATCTTTTTTTTGCCTGCAGATATTGAAAAGCCATGCGGGTCACACGCGTCGTGCAGAGTTTTAAAGGGGGTTACGGTAAGCCCGCCAATTGAAAATGGCTTTTCGGATATGAAGTGCAGCTTATTCTCCGGGATCACTCCTACAGTCTGCGGCAGCGCGCGGTATGTGTTTTTGGTTATGTATAAATTTCTTTTATACTTGCGAGCCATAACGCCGACTCCTTTGGTGTGGTCAATATGCTCGTGCGTGATAAGTACACCGGAAATATCTGTTATGGAGATGCCGTACATGGAAAGGGCAGACTCGGTTGCCTTCCCGCTTAAGCCGCAGTCAATTAAAACTGAGGTATCTTTGTTTTTAACAAGCAGACAGTTTCCGCTGCTGCCACTGATGATAGAACAAAATTGCATGTTTAAATTCTCTTGCCTTTCTTACTTTAGTTTGTGTTTTCTGCCGTAAATCCCGGAAGTCCCTGAATCGGAATGTAAATTTCTCCGTTTAAGTAAATGGGAACATACGGAAAATACTCGGTGCGCATATTCTCCCAATGCCCGACAACAACAGGGAGTAAAAATTTAAATTCCTCGCCGTTTAACAAATAGGTCGGAGCGCCGCCGTTTGAATTTATCCAATTATGAAAAGATTGGACGATGACAGGCTGCATGGGAGCATCTGTTCCTTTATGAAAATAGGTGTGTTCTTTTCCGTCTGTTGTGATGGATAGGGTTAAACCGTCCGATTTTGCAGAGCCGCCCACCGCTTCTAAAATCGGCTTTAACGGAACATAAAAGCCCTGTCCGCCAAGGTTTGTGTAACAGTCAAACTCGCCTAAATTCTTGCCGTCAATTGTAATAGAATCGGTTTGGCGAACGTACTGTCTGCTATGCAGCACGGGGTACACTGTACCGTAGTTTTCAGTTTGATGGGCATCGTTATAGATCGCCTGCACCGTGCCGGCATTGTCAACATAAAGGGTGCGAACCGAGCCGTCCTCCAACAAAATCAGCAGGCTGATAACTTTGTCTTTGTTCTGATAGGTGCCTAAAATTTCGCGAATGGGCTCAGCTGCAGTCTTTGCAGTCACAACGCCGTTTGCCATGCCCTCATAGGCAAGATATTCCGAAACATTTATTGTCTGTGCGGTATAAAGGTCGTTTTCCTTTAACAAAACAATTGCGTTCTTTTTGTCTGCCAGTACAACAGCGCCGTCATTTTCAATGATTTTCGGGTCAGAAAGCTGAGATAATGCGTTTGCTTTCAAATCCTCAATTTTCGGGTCGGGCACGGACTTTTGCCATGCGTCATAAAGCGCATCTAATTTTTCATAGTCCCAGTCTATGGTGTAGCAGGTGTAGGTGCGCATGCGGTTGTCGCCGGTTTCATTCTGGTCGGGGCAGGTGACCGCCGTGCCGTATGCCTTGCCGACAATTTCGCCGTCCTCACTTCCAAAATGCAGCGGGAACGCATATGCCGCCTCCGGAAGAGCAGCTACCGAGTGCGAATACGAAGAGCGGGTATAGGCGCTTTTGTCATAGGTAACAACGCCTGTTTCGGAGATGGAAAATCCGCCCGGCACTTTGGCGGTGTTGTTGTAAACCGGATTTAATGTAATGGTGCGCATTTCGCCGTTCCATTTATAGGTCATACAGGTCTTTTTTGTTTCATCGGTAGTTTCGTCTGCCGCAATATCTTCAATGGCAACAGCCGTTTTTCCGTCTAATGTAAAGGAAGGAACCAAAACGCCGTTTATGTATGTTTTAATGTCGGACGCGTAAATATTACCGACAATTTCGCCCACCTTGCCGCGGTCTATAGCGCCTGCGGTTGTGAACGGATAGGTGTTGCTTTTCACAAACGCGTACAACGTACGCGTAGAATCGTTATAACCGACAACAAATCCATAATTTGCCAAATCCTCAACCAAAATGGCGGTTTTGCCGTCCAATGCATAGCCGCGTATGGATGCGCCGCTGACATATGTTAAAATATCGGTCGAATAGATAGAACCGATTACAGAGCCTACAGCAGGCGCACTGTCCGCCGTGCACGGCACAGCTGCCGAAATGGTTAGCATAGCTGCCAAAGCAGCACCCAAAACTCTTTTTTTCATATATTTTCTCCTTTTCATCCCGACTTAAACCACACTTGTAGCTTATACAGACAGTATAGCATAGGAATCCGGTTTTGTCAAGCGAATATACTAAAAATCGCAGGCAAAAGCCTGCGATTTTTTGGTATATAAGATTTAAGTTTATTTTAATTTGCCTTTAATCTGGCGCGTTCCTCCGAATAATCCTCCACGCGCTTGATGTTCGCGCCCAGCGCCTCTAACTTTTCTTCAAAGTTCTCATAGCCGCGGTCCACATGGTTTAGATTATAAATTTCCGATGTGCCCTCTGCCATAATCGCCGCCATAATCATTGCTGCGCCGCCGCGAAGGTCTGTGCATTTTGCTTTTGTTCCTTTTAAGTGCGAAACGCCTTCAATGGTTGCCGTATCGCCGTTAACCGTTACCTTAGAGCCAAAGCGGTTCAATTCTTCCACATATTGGAAACGATTGTCCCACACAGCCTCGGTTAAAAAGCTTGTGCCGTCCGCAACCGTTAAAAGCGTTCCCGCAAGGGGCTGCAAATCAGTTGGAAAACCGGGATAGGGCAGAGTTTTTACACGTGCGGAATGCATATGCGGCGCGCCTTTAACCAGCACTGCATCGTCATATTCAATAACCGTTCCGCCAACCTCGCGAATTTTAGAGGTTACCGATTCCAAATGTTTTGGAATGACGTTGTTAATCATAACTTCGCCGCGGGTTCCCGCCGCCATAAGCATGTATGTTCCCGCCTCGATATAGTCAGGGATAACCGAATAGGTGCCGCCGTGCAGCTTGTCTACGCCCTTAATTTTGATAACGTCCGTGCCCGCGCCCTTAATGTTCGCGCCCATGGAGTTTAAAAAGTTCGCCAAATCAACCACGTGCGGCTCTTTGGCAGCGTTTTCAATAATGGTAATGCCCTGCGCGCGGACCGCCGCCAGCATAACGTTAATGGTTGCGCCGACAGATACCACATCAAAGAAAATCTGACCGCCCACCAGCTGGTCGGTCGATAAATCATAGTAAAAATCACGGTCGTGATTGCATTCGTTTACCTCAACACCCATTAGGCGAAAGCCCTTTAAATGCTGGTCAACCGGGCGCGAGCCGAAATTGCAGCCGCCGGGTTTGGAAACGATGGCATGATTGAATCTGCCGAGCAACGCGCCCATTAAATAGTAAGAAGCGCGCATTTTTTGCACCATATCATAGGTAGCACGGCAGGAGTTTACGTTTGTGCAATCAATTTCAATCGTAGATTTGTTGATAAGGCGCACATCTGCACCCAACTGTGACAAAATGCCCATAATAACGGTTACGTCATTAATGGACGGAACATTTTCAATTACGCACTTTCCCTCAACAAGCAGCGTTGCGGGAATAATTGCAATAACGGCGTTTTTTGCGCCGCTTATGGTAACCTCACCCTTAAGCGGGGTCGGTCCGTTTATAATTAATTTTTCCATTTTAAAATCTCCGTTTATCAAGCGTTCAGATTATCGATTTCCGCTTTCAGATTCTCAATCTGTTTGTTCAGTTCATCGATTTGTGCAAACACGGATTCCAAATCCGGCTCGTCTTCGCCCTGCTTTTTTGCATTGTATACAGTCTGCCCAACCAAGGCATATAAATTCTTTGCTTTATCTTCGTATTCTGTCAGTGTGATTGAACGCTTTGTTTTTTCCACAAACTTGTTGGTTTTTTGCGCAGCCGTTTTGGAATACTCGTCTGCTTTGATTTTAACAACGTCCCAAAAACCCATTTCACTCATCTCCTAAAACAGTCTAAAACACAAAATTTAATACTTTCTTAATAATAGTATATCACAAAATCTCATCCGAATCAATATAAATTTTATCAGAAGTGGAATTTTCAATACAAATTTCGTTTAAAATGTTGTCAAATTTGCAATTTTTGACAAAAACGGACCTCGAATCGTGAATGTCGATGCCGACATCGCTGTTTTTAAAGGTGCAGTTTTCAATATGAATGTCGCGGTTGTTCGGTCCCGGAAGCCCCGAAGATTTAATGCCGATGCAGCCGCGCGCGCCATAGCGCGCCGTGTTTCCGCAGCCGTCAAAGGTGCAGTCTTTGATAATCACGTCGGTCGCGTGCCCGCCCTCTACATGGGTTGGAAGTTCCGTGCCGAGCAGAATGCCCGAATTCATAAGGTTCTGATAGGTGCAGTTTGAAATGCGCATGTGGTCGATTCGGGATAAATGCCCCGCGCCCGCAATGTTTTTGAAAACCGAGTCGGAACACGTGTATAAATCAGGCTCCCAGCACGCCGCAAGGCAAAGGGTATCTTTATCTACAGTATACGGAAGCGGCTTTGTAAACGTTACGGTAAAAAGCTGACCGGGGTGTCCGTCGTGCACCGCCGTGCCGTCATGCTTTGCATGCTTGATTTTGGCGATGTGCTTTTCGGGGTCGTTCGGAAAATAAAATTCCATATCTGTTCCGTCTGCAATCGGCAAATATGAATAGCGTGTGAAATAACGGACGGTGTCGTTTGAAATCTGCTCCAGCGGGAAAATAAAGTTGCTGTGCATGTTCTGTCCGTCCATGCGAACGCCTTCGGTGTACATGTGCTTTATGTGAATCTTACCGCTGCATTTGTGCAACTTAAACGCATCGCGCGGGGCGGTGAAGTATTGGTTGCCTTCGGGCTTGAATTTCACATTTTCCGCCGTTAAATTGTGAATGTTAAACGCGAGGTGAGCAAAACCGTTGGAATTTGACGTCCAAAGATTTCTCAAAGTTAAGTTTTTGATGTTGCCGAAAAAACACTGAAAATCGGTTTTTGCGCCTTGGTGGAACGAAATAATATCATCTTTTTGCACCATAGACGCAACACGCGCGTCTTTTAAAGACAAAAGGCGGTCGCCGATTAGGCGGAAAGGCTCGGAAAGTCCGAGCCCGTAAGACAGGCTTTCACCCGAAAGCGCCGAGCCGTCGGGCGTAAATTTATTTAAGCAGTAGGTGCTCATGTTGTCATGGCACGGATTGCCGTCAAACACGCGAAGGGTAATGGTGTCGTTTGTAACCGATTCCACCCGTCCCGCCGAGGCAAACTCGGGGTCACGTTTGAATTTAAAATTTTCAATGGTTATGTTTTCGCCGCCGTCTGCCCAAAGAACAGAGGGCAAAAGGTCGTGCAATTTTCCGGTATTTAACCCCGCAAGAACGGTCGCGGGATTTCCGTCCCCATCCGTTTTGCCGCATACACAGATGTTTTTGAAGTCCTTAATTAAAATGTGCACATCTTTTGTGGGCTTTAATTCCGCACCCGCGTCGTGCGCAGTCTGGTCGGTTTTTGTTTCGATAAAGGTTTTTAAAGGGTATACACCTTTTTCAAATTCAATCCTGTCCGCTCCTGTTTCAAGTGCTGTTTCAAATGCTTTTCGGATTCCTTCTGCCGCATCTGAGCAGGGCAGGGAAATAAAATCTTTTATGTATATGGTCTTATTCACAATTTTTCACCTTTTTCACTTAAAATGCAACAAAAACAGTATAGCATTTTTTAGCGAATTTTGCAACCGTTATGTAAAAATTACTAAAAAAATGGTCAAAATTAACAAAAAGCGGGCATTTCGCTTGACAAACGTTTTATTTCTATGTAGAATGAGAACATAAAGGCATGAGGAGTACACAAAATCGCCTAATAAAAAAACAAGAAGGGAAGAAACACCATGGTAATTACAGATATCAGAGTCAGAAAAATTAATTCGGAGGGAAGAATGAAAGCCGTTGTTTCGGTAACATTTGACGATGCATTTGTTGTGCACGACATTAAAGTTATCGAAGGACAGGACAAACTCTTTATCGCTATGCCCAGCAGAAAAACAGCAGACGGAGAATTTAAGGATATAGCGCATCCGATTCACGCTGACATGAGAGAATCTCTTCAGAAAGCGGTTTTGGCTAAGTATGAAGAAACAATGGAAGAGGCAGCAGTAGAAGCGGCAGCAGAGTAAAAGATAAATAAAAAAACGAAATGCCGCCGGTTTTCGGCGGCATTTTTTAATGAAAATCGGGCAAATTAAATAAGAATCGGCGAAAGGAAGAAAGAAATATGTCAATTGCAATATACGGATTACTGATTATTCAAATTTTCGGCATGGTGGCGGGTCAGCTGTTAACCAAAGAGGGGGTAAACCGCCTTGGGGAGTTCACGCTGTCCACACTGCCGCAGGCGGCGCTCAGTCCGTGGCTGTGGGGTGGTGCGGCGGTTTATATCGCAGCGTCCGCGCTTTGGCTGTGGCTGCTTTCCAAAGGCGAGTTTTCGGTTCTTGTTCCGTTTCAAAGCCTGTCGATGGTCATTACCGTCATCATCGGCGCCATGCTGTTCGGCGAAACCATAACGGGTGTGCGCTGGGCAGGCATTGCGCTTATGGCAGTCGGCGCGTTTCTGATATCTAAGTAAAACGAAAAAAGCAGTGTTTATACACTGCTTTTATTTTTTAAAACATATTGACAAATCCTGCCAATTATTGTATAATATTTATGCTAACAGTTAAAAAGTGATTTTTATGTAAAAACTGTCGAAATAAACACATAAAATATACGAAAAGGGGATTGTTTGATGATTTTGAAGGGGATATTGCTTGGAATCGGACTGTTTGCTTTGGGAGTCGGGGCAGGGCTTTTGGTGTTTCGCTATGCGCTTTTAAAACGCTACATGCCCGACATGGAAAAAGAATATGAGGATATGGCGGAAAGCATCTATTCTGCGGCGTATTGGAAAGCGGTTGACGAAGTTCAAGCACAAATGAAAAACACGAAAAAGGCATAAAAAATCCGACCGAAAAGGTCGGATTTTGATGAGGAGATGTATTGGTTTCCCAATACATGTAAAGGGAACACGCGCTTTTATGCGCGGTGTTTCAATAGTTTTGGGGGCGGCATTGCTGCCAATTTTTTTGGTTATGCCAAAACCTTGTGTTCCTTTAAAATCGGCGTGATCAGCGCCATAACAACGGTTGTGATAATGATTTCGGGAATCATGTAGCCGCCGTTGTATGTGAGCGAATAGCCCAAAACGGTCTGGGCTTCTTCTTTATAGACACCCCAAATCAAAACGCCCGAGATAATGTGGCAAACGTAGCGCAGAAGGGTTACGATAAAGCCTGCCGCCGCTGCCGACCAAATTTTTTTACCGAGCATTTTGTAAAATGCGCCTGCAAGACCCAGAACACCGAATGCAAAAATGTAGTCAAGCAGAATAACCAAAAGGTTGTTTATAAATGTCGGCGTCGGTGCGGGATAAAAGCCCATCATCATTTGAATTACGCCATACACAACGCCCGAAAGCAAACCCCATTTCACATCAATTACAATTGAAATAAAAATGATGGGAACCATGCTTGCAAACGTAACCGAGCCGCCCTGCAGGAACTGGAAAGGCAGAACCTTTGAAACAAAGGCAAGCACGACCGACATTGCGACCAAAATGGCACTTGTTGTGAGTTTTTTTGTTGTAGACATGTTTTAATGACCTCCTTAAATTAGCCGGCTGACTGTTTGAATATAATTTTTTCACCGTGCCGGCGCGGTGAAAGGATAAGTCCGAGCAAGAAAAAACACACGCTGCGGCGGGAGCCGAAACGTGTGCGATACGTTTAACGTAAAATAAGTTTCCCTCCGTTGGCATTATCCAAATCAGGTTATAAGGGTCTAAGCTCTTTTTTTGCTTACTCTCAGCCGGTTTACCGACTCCCCTGTATTTAACTGTGCTTAAAGCATACCACATTTTTTTTAATTTGTCAACTTTTGTCGGCAAAAATTTTTTAAAAAATTAAATAAAGGTTGAAAAAAGCAAAAAAGTATGGTAAAATACAATCGGCGCAGGTTGGATCTGAACCTGCGCAACATTCCGAAAGAAAGGAAGAAAAAAATTGAGTAAAATACATATTCTGGCGGACAGTTCCGCCGACTTGACCTTGGAAGAAGCAGAAAAATATGATATACGCTTAATGCCCATCCGCTTAAGTTTTTCGGACGGCAGCGAGTTCCGCGCTGAAGAGGAAATCAAAGCGGACGAATTTTACAAACGCCTGCGCGAAACGGGCGATGTGCCCAAAACCGTGCAGATTACGCCCGCCGAGTTTGAAGAGATTTTCCGTGACGAGGCGAAAAACGGATATGATGAGATTGTGGTGGTTACCATCGCGTCCACAGCAAGCGGAACTTATCAGTCTGCTG
>CAKSHV010000028.1 GCA_934457515.1 uncultured Clostridia bacterium | reverse complement strand
TCTGACCGTTGTTATAATGCGGCACAAAGGGAATGCGGATTTCAACTGCTTTTTTCTTCTCGTTTAAATACCTTAAATTTCCCAATATCTGCTTGTTGGACTGCCCCGTGCATGCCTTGTGTACATCTTCGTCAATGGCTTTTATATCGTATAAAAACAAATCGGTGTAGGGAATAACCGAATCGAGCGCCGTGCGGGGCACCATGCCGCAGGTGTCAACCGCGGTATGCAAGCCGTTTTGTTTGCACTTTTGCAAAATCTCCGCGCAAAACGCAGCCTGCATTAAACATTCCCCGCCCGAAAGGGTAATGCCGCCGTTGCCGCTTTCGTAAAAATCCTTGTCCGAAAGCAGGTCGCGCATCACCTCGTCGGTCGTAACCTCTTTTCCGTAAAGGAAAAGCGCGCCCGAAAAACAGGCGGATACGCATTTGCCGCAGTTTATGCACTTTTTGCGGTCGAAAATGTGTTGGTGTTCTGCATTTAAGGCGTGCGCCTTTGTCGGACAAACCGCCGCGCACCTGCCGCAGTTTGTGCATTTGTGACGGATAAATTCAAGCTGTTTTTTGGTTGATATGCCCTCGGGATTGTGGCACCACAGGCATTTTAACGGGCAGCCCTTTAAAAACACGGTGGTGCGGATGCCCGGCCCGTCATGCACCGCAAAGTGCTTGATTTCAAAAATCGTTCCTTTCATATTTCTTGCCCCCTCTCACGGAATTGAGTAAATAAATGCCCGCACTGCACAAAATAAGCGCGGCAGCATAGTTAAAACGCCAAACATTTTCGTTTAAAAGCGCGGCAGACAGCATCACACCGAAAACGGTGATTAAAAGATTAAAAGACGCAATTTCGGATGCGGGGAAATACAAAAGCGGCTTTAAGGACAGGGTGTATGCAACGGATGAGATAATAACTAAGCCGATGAGCGATAAAACAGCCGTGCTGTTTACGCTTTCAATCCGCCCGCCTAAAAGATAGGCCGCAATGCAAAGGATTACACCGCCGATCAGTTGTCCGAACCCGACCAGTTTTTCCGCCGCCATGTCTTTTAAACAGCCCTTTGCGATGAAGTACGCTGCCGTTTGGCACAGCGCTGCAAGCAGCATAAACGAGTCGCCGCCCGGCTGAAAGCGAAAACCGCCGCCGCTGACCGAGGTGCAAAGCACGCCCGAAAGCCCCAAAACACAGCCGATGATTTTCTTTGCCGAAAGTTTATCCGATTTAAAAATCAAGCCACTCGACAGCACAATGATAAACACGCCCATCTGGTCGTATACCGCGCCCTTTGACCCGTCAATGACGGACAGGCCGATGTAGGTAAACGCGTATTGCAAAGCGGTTGCCGTTATGCCATACAGCACAGAGCGCTTCAGCTCGCGGGCGGTTACGGACAGCCGATTTTTTCCGAAAATGACGTACAGCGCAAGGGTTAAAACGCCCGAGAAGGCAAAGCGCAGCCCCGCAACCAAACATTTTGCGGGCTGGTCGCCCGCCGAAATATTAAATTCAAGCATGCAGATTTTCACAAGCGGAAAGGCAAGCCCCCACAAAAATGTGTAAAATACAGCGGTTATAACCACATTCCTTTTGCTTGCGAAAAAAGGCGTTTTACCGTTTGATGACATAAATGTGCCCCTTTTTTTCGTAATAGTCCTTGTCGCCCTTGAAACGGTCGGGATAGTGAAACGGCGCCATGTCGGGCTGAATCAAAAGGCTTTTGTCAAGCCCGAGCGCGTGGCATAACATATCGTTTACCGCGTTTCCTATGCGCTTTGTGGCGTCCGCTGTGTAAAAATGCGTCTGGTCGGAATAGTAGGACTTCGGAACGCCTTTCATCACCGCATATAAATCGTTTATGATAACGTCCGTGCCCGCAAAAACGTCTTTTGCAATTTGGTTATAGTCTTCCACATCTTGGTTGGTGCGCGACTCAAAATCGGTGAAATACCCCGATTCGATGATGGGCGTGGAGGTGGCAAAAATGATTTTTGCGGTCGGAAACAAAAAGCGTATGCGCTTTTCGATTCGCTTTAAATTGTCGGCATAAGTGTCTTCTTTAACCAGCGGTTCGTCGCCGTAAATGCGCACCGTGTCCCACAGTCCCGCGTTAAAATGCACCGCGTCTGCCTCGTACAGTCCCAAATTGTCCGCCCATGTGTGCAAATTGCGCAAAATGTTGGTGGTAAAGGTGCAGTTTTCCTCGGGGAAATAAACCTTAGCTATGTTTTCCATGCATGCGCGCACATACGTGTCATATCCTTTCCGCACCGAATCGCCGATTAATAGTATTTTTTTCATGATTTTCCTCCTTAACAAATGCTTTCGGCACGCTTGATATATGCCTCCTGCTCTTCAAAGCTTAAATCGTTCCACAAAACGTTCCAGCCGGACACGCGCACTTGCAGATTTTTATATTTTTCGGGGTGTGCCTGTGCGTCGCGCAGCTTTTCGGCGCTGAAAATGTTAAACTGAATGGATATGCCGTCGTTTTTCATGTACATATCAAGAAGCCCTTTCATGGCAAGCAGTCCGTCGTCACCGCTTACGGCAGAGGGGTGCAGCATAACGTCTAACACATAAGCCTCCGAAAACAGCCACGGACCTGTGGACAGCGCCGAGCGCAGCATGGCGGTTACGCCGCCGCGCTCCATGCCGATTACCGGCGCCGCATTTTTGGAAAATTCCTCTCCCTTTTTTCTGCCGTCCGGTGTCGCCATGGTCACCTTGCCCTGGCTGATAAAGTGCAGCGTAGACGGCACGCCCACCTTATAAACCCCGCCGCGGCTGTTTTTTTGTCCCGTTACATACACGCTGAACCAGCGGAAGAATGACGCGGCATACAAATCCGCCTTTTCGTTTCCGTTTCCGTACTTAAATTCGGCATTCAAAGCCTCGGCGCGCAGTTCTTCATAGCCTTCCCAGTTGTTTTGAAGCGCCTTTTGCAGCTCAGAAAGGGTGGTTTTCTTCTTTTCAAACACCAGTTCTTTCACCGCCAAAATGGAATCGACCGTCGAGGCAAACGAGCACAAAAGCAGGCTGGAGGTGGGGTATTTTAACCCGAACCCATACGCGTCAACCCCTTTTTGCAAAGCGCTTTCCACCGTTGCGGAAAGCAGAACCGAGGGGTTGATTTGCGCAACGAATTTTTCATACCGCCGCGCCGCGTCCATAATGGTGTCTAACATATGTGTAAACTGCTTTAAATAAGCCGCATAAAATTCCTCAAAGGTTTTAAAATCACACACATCGCCCGTCTTTAAGCCGAGCTGCTTGCCTGTTACGTTATCCACGCCGTTTGTAAACACATATTCCATTGCCTTTGCCGCATTGGGCAGCGCCGAAATCATGCACGATTCCTTGCCGCGGATGTGCATTTCGTTGCACCCGCTGATGTCAACATTCCGCGCTTCTTCTTCGGTCACACCGTAGCAGCTCATCAGCGATTTGGTTATGCCGGGCAGACAGCAGAACACGAAGCTGCTGTGCCCTGCGCGAATCATTTTCAAAACGCGCATGATGATTTTGGGATTGGTGTTAAAGTCGATTTTAACCTGAATTTTCGGATTGTATAAATTAAGTTTGTCATACACTTCCAAAATTAAAAGGGTCAGTTTGCTGATGTCGGTCTTGTCGTCAAAATCGGTGCCGCAAAGATAAAACGGCTGCCCAAAATAGTTGCCGACTGCGGAATACTGCAGCATGAAATATGCCAAAAAGCTTTTAATTTGGTCTTTTGTAAATGTTCCGTTTTCCATGTCGCGCTTGTAAAAGGCGTATAAACTGCGGTCCATTCCGTTGCCCAGCGAACGCGCCTGGTAGTTGTCCACATATTCGGAGCAAACGTGGTAGGTGTAGATAACAAGCAGCGCCTCAAAGGTGTTCTGCGGCGCGCCCTTTTCAATGTTTCGCAAAGCCTTTGCCACAAATTCCGATTTTTCGGTTTTGTGTCCGTCCGCATAGTCGGCAAGACGGCAAAGCAGGCGCAAAATCGCCTCGTACTCTATTTCAATCGAGCGGTAAAACGCTTCCTGCTCGGCATTTGGATTTTGAAATGCTTTATGATAGTCCTTCACGCGCTTTAAAAGGCCCGGAAAACCGAGTGACAAAATGTCAATCCAGTAGGGCACAACATGCTCGGTGTCCAGCCAAAGCTCCGCCGTGCCCGAGGTGTTATAATCGCGCATAAGCTGCTTAATATCGGGCATGGAATCAAACACCTCATCGTTCCACTTGTTAATAAACATTTTGGCAAGGGGACGCGCCCAGTTGTAAAACCCGAAAAAATAGTCGTTTGCGGGCACATCGATTCGCGCGTTGTCCAAAACGAACGCAAAGCCCTTTGCCTTGGCAAGTGCGTGCGGCTCTGTTTTAGTTTCTTCATACAATGCTTCAAGCGCTGCGCGCATTTCGGCATCGTCAAGCCCCGTTGACGCGTCATATTCATATCCGTGGTAGTTCAGGCGGTTAAACGGGTCGAAATATTCGTCCTGCCGATGGTATTTGTTTTCAATATATTCTCTGTCCTCTTTAGAGATTAGTGCCATATGTACCACTCCTTTGCTGACAGTATATTGGTTTTTATGCCGTCTGTAAATGGCGTTTTGCGAAAAATAGTGTTTTTGCGAACAGAAAATTTTTAAAATAGCTTGCACGGATTTAGGACGTGTAGTATAATAGAAAAAAACAGAGAGGAAAAGCGAACATGGCGAATCTAAATAAAATGTGCATATCCGAAATCAATTTTGCAAACACCTATATCGCGCACCCTGCCGACTATCCCATGCATAATGCGGGCAGACGGCGAAACGGATTTTTGTATACCGTAAGCGGAACCGAAACCTATCATTTTTACGACAAAACGGTTGACGCCGTGCCCGGTTCGGTGCTCTACATCCCCAAAGGCGAGAAATACACCATCACTTTTAAAGGGGTGGAAGGTGTGGTAAAAATGTTCGATTTTGAGCTGACCGAAGTTTCAGAGCGCCCGTTTTTGACCGTGTTTTCGGATGCCTCCGCGATCGACGCCGCATTTACCAAAATGCGCGCCCACTGGGACAAAGAGGACGGAGCGGGCAGAATTGAATGTAAGGCGCTTTTTTATAAAATTCTGGGCATTTTGGCAAAACAGCCGAGCCTGTTTTTGCCGTCCGAAAAGAAAGACGTTATTGCTTTCGCGCTGGAACAAATGCATGAAAACTGCCTGAAAAGCGATTTTCGGCTTCGGTCCCTGTCCGAGCAAGCAGGCGTCAGCCACCGCTATTTCGAGCAGCTGTTTAAACAAAGATACGGCATTTCGCCAAAAGAATACGTGTTGAACCTTAAAATAAAGCGTGCAAAAGAACTGCTTTTGGATGCGGATAAAAAAATAAAAGATATTGCGTTGGAATTGGGATACGGCGATATTTATCATTTCGGCAAATTATTTTTGAAAAAAACGGGCTATACACCGCGGGAATACCGCAAAAAGTTCCATTAAAACGCCCCCTTTTTTCCGCATGCGAAAAAAGCGCTTGACAAACAAATGAGAAAGTGGTACAATAAAGAAAATTACAAAGGAGATTTTAAAAGCATGTTCACGATTGGTTTTGCTGCACTGAATATGGAAAGCCGCGCTATTGCCCTACTACTCGGTAGACAATATAGCGCTAAAAGTCGTGCTTGTGTTCGTTAAAATCGCCTGATTTTTAATGAAAAATCCGTTGTGAAAAGGATGAGCTTGCGGCCGATAGCGGTTGTAAGCTCTTTTTTGTTTCCGATGTGATAAAAAGCTTAAACCCGTTTTGCCGACAGCCGAAAAAAGCAGAAAGGAATGTTTTAAACCATGAAAAACGTTGAAAAGTACACAAAACAGTATTTTAACCCGCCCGTTTGCGAAATGAAGTGGGCAAAGAAAACCTCGATTGATAAAGCACCCGTTTGGTGCTCGGTTGACCTGCGCGACGGTAACCAGTCGCTGATGGTGCCCATGAATTTGGAAGAAAAACTGGAATTTTTCAATCTGCTGGTGAAAATCGGTTTTAAAGAAATTGAAGTGGGCTTCCCCGCAGCCAGCGAAACGGAATATACATTTTTGCGCACGCTGATTGAGAAAAACATGATTCCGGACGACGTGACCATTCAGGTTTTAACCCAGTCGCGCGAGCACATTATCAAAAAAACCTTTGAAAGCATTGAGGGCGCAAAAAACGTCATTGTGCACTTATACAATTCCACCAGCGTTGCCCAGCGCGAACAGGTGTTTAAAAAGCCGAAGGACGAAATTATTAAAATCGCGACCGACGGCGCCGAGCTTTTTAATAAGTACGTGCAGGGCAGAAAAGAAAATATTCGCTTTGAATACTCGCCCGAATCGTTCACGGGTACCGAACCGGAATTTGCCCTTGAAATCTGCAATGCGGTTTTAGACATTTGGAAACCCACGGCGGACAGAAAAGCCATTATCAATCTGCCCGTTACGGTCGAACTTTCTATGCCGCATGTATACGCAAACCAGATTGAATACATGTGCGACCGTTTAAACTACCGCGAAAACGTGGTGGTATCGCTTCATCCGCATAACGACCGCGGCTGCGCTGTGGCAGACTGCGAAATGGGCATTCTTGCGGGCGCGGACCGCATTGAGGGCACCCTTTTCGGCAACGGCGAGCGCACCGGCAATGCAGATATTATTACCATCGGCATGAATATGTATGCCCAGGGCGTTGACCCCGGACTTGACTTTTCGGACATGCCCGCCATCTGCGAGGTGTACGAGCGCGTGACGGGTATGAACGTATACGAACGCTCTCCTTATTCGGGCAAGCTGGTATTTGCGGCATTCTCGGGTTCGCACCAGGATGCGATTGCAAAAGGTATGAACTGGAGAAAAGAAAAGTCCTGCGAGCATTGGACGGTACCCTATCTTCCTATCGACCCGAAAGATGTGGGCAGAGAATACGAAACAGACGTTATCCGCATCAACTCCCAGTCGGGCAAGGGCGGCATCGGCTATCTCTTAGAGCACAATTTTGGTTTGGTTCTGCCGGCAAAAATGCGCGAAACGGTTGGATATGCCATCAAACATGTTTCGGACGTCGGCCACAAAGAACTTACGCCCGCCGAAGTGCATGACAGTTTCATGAAAGAGTTTGTAAACGTGAACGCGCCGATTGAACTGGTGGATTACCACTTTGTGCGTTCGCCCGAAGTAAAAGTTATGCTGACCGTTAAGGTGAACGGCGAAGAAAAGGAACTTACCGCAAAAGGCAACGGCAGATTAGACGCGGTAAGCAACGCGATTAAGAACAATCTCGGAATTGAATATACGAATCTTACTTATAATGAGCACGCACTGACCGAAGGCTCGTCCTCCCAGGCAATCTGCTATGTGGGTATAACCCTGCCGGACGGCACGGCAAGTTGGGGCGCAGGCGTGGACAGCGATATTATTTTAGCGTCGGTTAAAGCGCTGTTCAGTGCGGTAAACAACAGTATGAAATAAGCAAACGGAAAGGAATGAAATGCTATGGGAATGACAATGACCCAAAAAATATTAAGCGCGCATGCGGGTCTTCCGGAGGTGAAAGCGGGACAGCTTATCCGCGCCAAACTCGATTTGGTGCTGGGAAACGACATCACCTCGCCCGTTGCCATTAACGAGTTTGAAAAAAACGGATTTAAAGATGTGTTTGATAACACGAAAATTGCCATGGTTATGGACCATTTTGTGCCGAATAAGGACATTAAAGCGGCAGAGCAGTGCCTGCAGTGCCGCACCTTTGCAAAGTGCTTTAATATAAAGAACTATTTTGATGTGGGCGACATGGGAATCGAGCACGCTCTGCTCCCCGAAAAAGGCTTGGTTGCACCCGGCGAAGCGGTGATCGGCGCAGATTCACACACCTGTACATACGGCGCTTTGGGCGCGTTTTCAACAGGCGTGGGCTCGACAGATATGGCAGCGGGCATGGCAACCGGCACGGCGTGGTTTAAAGTGCCGTCCGCTATCAAATTCAATTTAACCGGCTCGCTTTCCGAAAAAGTTTCGGGCAAAGACGTTATTTTGCACATCATCGGTAAAATCGGCGTGGATGGCGCGCTGTACCGCTCGATGGAATTTTCGGGCGAGGGCTTAAAATCCCTTTCGATGGACGACCGTCTGTGCATGGCAAACATGGCAATCGAGGCGGGTGCGAAAAACGGCATTTTTGAAGTGGACGAAATTACAAAAGCCTATGTGGGCGAGCGCGTTTCGCGCGAGTATACAGTATATAAAGCAGATGACGACGCGGTTTATGACGAAGTGATTGATATAAACCTTTCCGAAATCGAGCCCACCGTTGCCTGCCCGCATCTGCCCGAAAACACCAAAAAAGCAAGCGAACTTTCCGATATTAAAGTTGACCAGGTGGTAATTGGCTCATGTACCAACGGCAGAATCAGCGATATGCAGGCAGCATACGAAATTTTAAAGGGCAAGCACATCGCAAAAGGCGTGCGCTGCATTATTATCCCCGCAACGCAAAGTGTGTATAAAGAATGCATCAAGCGCGGCTATTTAGAGGCGTTTATCGATGCGGGCTGCGTGGTTTCCACCCCCACCTGCGGGCCATGCCTGGGCGGTTATATGGGCATTTTGGCGCATGACGAGGTTGCGGTTGCAACCACAAACCGCAACTTTGTGGGACGTATGGGTCACCAGACTTCAAAAATCTATCTGGCAAGCCCCGAAACGGCGGCCGCAACGGCACTTTCCGGCGTTATAACAGACCCGAGAGCGTAAGAAAGGAAGGATAAAAACCATGAATGTTCAGGGAAAAGCGATTAAATACGGCGACAATGTGGATACCGATGTCATCATCCCCGCGCGCTATTTAAATACGGCAGACGCAAAAGAGTTAGCTTCGCACTGCATGGAGGATATTGACAAGGATTTTGTAAATAAGGTGAAAAAAGGCGACATTATGGTCGGCGGTGCGAATTTCGGCTGCGGTTCATCGCGCGAGCATGCGCCTCTTGCCATTAAAACATCGGGCATATCCTGCGTAATTGCAAAAACCTTTGCACGCATTTTCTACCGCAACGCCATCAATATCGGTCTTGCGATTATGGAGTGCCCCGAGGCAAGCGAAAACATTGCGGACGGCGACGAGGTTGCCATTGATTTTGATACCGGCGTTATCACCAACAAAACCAAAAATGAAACCTATCAGGCAGAACCGTTTCCGGAATTTATCAAAGAAATTATTCATGCCAACGGCCTGTTAAATTCGTTAAAAAAGTGAGGTTTATAAAGCGATGACAAAGAATATAACCGTTTTGCGGGGCGACGGTATCGGCCCCGAGATTGTAAACGAGGCAATTAAGGTGTTAAATAAAGTAGGCGAAACCTTCGGCCACACCTTTAACTACACCGATGTGGATATGGGCGGCTGTGCCATTGATAAGTTCGGCGTGCCGATTACCGACGAGGGCTTGGAACTTTGTAAAAAAAGCGACAGCGTACTGCTCGGCGCGGTCGGCGGCCCGAAGTGGGACAGTGTAGATCCTTCTGTACGTCCCGAAAAAGGCCTTTTAAAGGTTAGAAGCGAACTGGGGCTTTTTGCAAACCTGCGCCCCACAAAGCTGTTCCCGCAGCTTGCCTCCGCGTCGCCTTTGAAAGAAAGCGTTGTCGGAAACGGCATTGATTTAATGATTGTGCGCGAATTAACGGGCGGCATTTATTTCGGAAAGCGCAGCACGAAAGAGGTAGAAGGCGTTTTGACTGCGACCGACGAAATGCTGTACACCGAGCCTGAAATCGAGCGAATCGGCAGAGTTGCGTTTGAATCTGCCATGAAGAGAAATAAGAAAATCGCAAGTGTGGACAAGGCGAATGTGTTGGATTCGTCCCGCCTGTGGAGAAAGGTTATGCACCGCCTGGCAGAGGAATACCCCGAGGTGGAGTATGCCGATGTTTTGGTAGACAACACTGCCATGCAGCTGATTCGAAATCCCGGTCAGTTTGACG
>CAKSHV010000027.1 GCA_934457515.1 uncultured Clostridia bacterium | reverse complement strand
TTTTAGCATACCCCAACAAAAAAATCAAGCAATCGACAAAAATTTACTCGAAAATTTGAATATTTTTTAAAGTTGTTTTTCCGCTTTCTTTTGTAACCGAAACGGTTATCTGTTCGGCCGGAACGGGGAGAAGCTCTATAATGCGCTTGTGCCCGATGGTTGTGCCGCGGAAGAAAGGAATCGGCTGCAGATAAGACACGGGGCGAATATTGATTTCGAATTCCTCTGCGTGCTGACCGCGCTCGGAATTTGACATGTCTTCCTCTATGATAATGCGCCGAACAAGTTTTTGCTCGTCAAAGCGAATGGTATAGCGGTTTCCGTCAATTTTGGCATATGAAATGTCCGCAATAGGATTTTCATATATTTTTTTAATTTCTTTTCCGAATTCGACAAGGCAAGCCGCATCTTTTTTGGGCAGCAGACCGTCTCTGTCCGGACCGATGTTTACCAATAGGTTTGCACCGCGGCCGACCGAGTAGTGATAAAGACTCATCAGTTCGTCGACAGATTTTAATGTGTGTGCGTCGTTTTCGCTGTAGAACCAGTTTCGAAAACGGATTCTGCAGTCACACTCAACAGGCAGAAAGCGCTCTTCCTCCATAATTTCTTTTGTGGTCGTCTGCACCGAAAAGCTTAAATCGCGTACAATGTTGTGGTTATCGGCAGGCGCAATGCCTTCTTCGTTTCCGACCCAGCGCGTGTCGGGGTCCCACATGTTAAACAGCAGAATTTCGGGTTGTAACTCGCGAATTTTTTTAACAATGCGTTTTGTGTCATACTCATGATTTTCCGAGCCGCAGCCGTCAAACCATAAATAATCGATTTTTCCGTAGTTGCCTAAAAGCTCGCAAATCTGATTGATAAAATAGGTATCGTAATCTTTCTTCTCGTGCCTGCTTGTGGTAAAATCGGCGGGCGAGTAGTAGAGTCCGACTTTAATGCCGTATTTGCGGCACGCATCGGTAAATTCTTTCACAACATCGCCTTTTCCGTCTTTCCACGGTGTGTTTTTAACTGAATATTCGGTGTATTCGGAAGGCCAGTTTGCAAATCCGTCATGGTGCTTGCACACCAAAATGGCGTATTTTGCACCTGCGTCGCGTACTGTTTTTATCCAGTTTTCGCAGTCTAATTTTTTCGGGTTAAAAGCCGAAAGGGGCATATCCTGCATATCCCAGTCTTTGTGACCCTCGTAAAATGTGCGAATGCCGAAATGAAAAAACACACCGAATTCCCAGTCCAAAAATTCCAGCTGTTCCTTTTTGATTTTGTTCATGATAAGCACTCCTTTATATTCTTTGAAACAAGTATATCATTTAATGGAGTAAATTGCAATAAAAATTTAGAATACGAACGAAAAAAAGCAAGCCGAAAAATCAGCTTGCTTTTTGAAATTGTGTTTATTCTCCGTTCGGATAGAGGGTTAAGTCGAAATAGCAGGAATTAGAGCTTACGGAGTATTTATCCGTTGTGACTTTTGGTGTACCCGCTATGACAAACAACCAGTTCGAGTTGCGGTCTTCAAAGCGTGTGATTACGCTTTCCATGTTAATCACAGTTTTTTCATCTGCATGGAACTGACCTCTTACTTTAAGGCCCGCAACAGAGTTTGTGCTGCTTACCTCAAGCGGGAACGAACTCTTCGGAACGATTAAATGAAATTCATTTGTTATATTGTTTGTTCCGTGCCGCAAAACGGTTAATTTAAACGGTGTAAACGAGCCGTGCGAGCCGGTGTAGGGGACAGTGACCTCCGTTTTGGACACGGCGTTCTTTTCCGCCTCATAGCCTGTTTTGGAGTAAATCTGTCCGCTGCCGAGTGACTTATTTGTTTCACCCGCCGTTGTGTCGGCGCTTAAAGTATAGTTAAACGGCTGATTGGGGTCGGTTACTTTTACGATGAACTCAAACGGATAGTCGGTTGTTTCGAGTGTCTGTGTTTCGCCGTTGCCGATGCTGTAGGTCATGGTGAGCTTGGAAACGGTTGCCGGCTTATCGGTAATGTAAACGTATGCATAATAGTTTTCAGGGGTTACCTGCAGCGCATATGCCTTGCCGTTGGTGTGTTCGCTAACCGTTGTGCCGATGTCTGTTGTGCCGTCTAAGGTATACGTTCCCGTGGTGTAGCTCGGTGCTTTCACGTCCGGCAGATAAATCTTTGCGGCGCGCAGGCCCTTTGCGGGAACGCGCAGTGTGAATTTGCCGTTTGTTGCCTGAACAATTTTGGATGCGCCGTTTGCTTCATATAATGTGACGTCGCCGGTATAGGACGAGCCGCCGGGGATTTTGTCTAAAAGACTAACCTCGGTTAAAATATCTTCGTTGCTTTCATTTAACATTGCAAAGCTGAACACGCCGTCTTTCCGAGCGCCCACCCAGTCAATCTGCTTGCTGCCGGTGTCTATCATATCTTCATCCAGCCACAGCCACATGTTGTCCTCATCAAAGAATTTGCCGGGCTTGTGACCGTACTGACGCGAGTTAAAGTATGCATAACCCTGCTGGCGCATGGACGGGAACGAAATGTTTCCGTTCGACCATGCTGATGCTTCGTCAATCAAAAAGCTTTCAAGCATTGCCAAAAACGGCGGAATGTGATGCCAGTAAATCGACTGATAGTCAGGTCCCGTGTACGGAAATTCGGGATATTGCTCGTAGGTGTAAAAACCTGTGCGGTAGTAGCCCGCATAGTTGCCGAATCTGCCGATGATTGCGTTTCGCGCCGCTGTTTCAAAGGCTTTTTCGCCCGTGTACTGCGAAAGACGCACAAAATCTGCCGCCCAGTACTGCATGATGATGTTAGACGACGACCCTTCGAAAGTGGAGGGCTGCTCTAAACCGAGACCTACGCGCGAGGTTTGCCATGCGGGTGCGTAGCCGTGCTTGTCGTTCATGGGCTTGTTGCCCGTCAGGTCGTCAAGGGCGGTACCTTCTCTGCCGATTCTGAATTGCTTGTCGCCTGCCCACCAAAGCCCGGAGGATTTCTCGGCAGCATGGTACGCAAAGGTGCCTAAGGCGTTAACTTCAACCTGCGTGTCCTTCTTGTCGTTGTCAACGCCCGGAACCCAAAGACCGGTAAGCATTTGCTGACCGATGTATTCCGCAGCGTCTAAATATTTCTGCTCTTTGGTCACTTCGTAAATATCAAGCATGGACGCTAAGTTCGGGTAGTTTGAAATGTAGACGAAAGAGTTCCACGACATAATGCTTTCGCCCGCTTTATAAACATCGGTTTTTAAGTATTCGTCCGCCTGCGCCTTTGCTTTTTCAAGATAGCTTTCATCACCTGTGTACAGATACAGGTTTAAGTTGTTTGAGAACGGCGCAACCGAGCCGTATTCATTGGCAACGCCCTTTTGTCCGCGTTCTAATCCCAATTTATAAAGATAGGGAATCATACCGTGCGTCATTTCATATAATCCGCCGGTTACGTTTAAGTTATAGCCTGTTTTCGGCGTACCGATCGGCTCGGGTTCGGTGAGAACCGGCCAATAGTTGGTGCCGCCCGATATGCCCACTCGGTTAAAGTGCAGCGAGGGACGGGTAAGATATGCCGCAATGGTTGGAATAACACGTTTTTCAAGCATGTTTTCGTCACCCGTAATCAGGTAGTCCTGGAACGCCTGCATGGGATTTGCCTCGGACACGGTGTTTTTGCCCTCCATGTTGTAGTGACCTTTTGACAGGCTGTCCCAGCCGCCGTACTTGTCGTCAAGCATCAGTTTTCTTGTGTTGAATATTGCTTCATTTAATGAAGTAACCGTGTTTTCGCGGTAATCGGTAACATTAAAAAGATCCTGAAGTATGTATTTGTAGTTTTCAAACCAGCCGGATACTGAGCTGATAACTCTGTATTTCATGGTATAGGTGTCTCCGGCAGCCAGGTTTGATTCATCGCTTCCCATAACAGGGGAGAAGATAGAACCTTTATAGCCGCCGCCGTTTGAAATCATGTTAATGCCCAAAATGCCGTTGTCGCCGTAAACCCAGCGCAGCGGAATCCAGTCGCTGTCTGCCACAACGCCCTTGGTTACGGGGTAGGCGGAATATTCGTTATTCTCTTCTAATGTGTAGCAGCCCATGGGCGTGAACAGATACTGCTCGGTTATGGTAACCGGGTGCTTATACATCTGTTTTTCAATTACGCGGAAAGGCGCAATTGCCTGGGAGAAATCTTCAAAATGCAGCTTTTTGCCTTCCCAGCCCGCCATGGTGTAATAGCCGTCGCTTAAAGCTTTCATTTCGGCGGTTACCAAAGGCGCGCTTTGGTCTTTCTCCACCGTCCAGGTTGCAGACAGGGAAACGGCGTTATCTTTAAATTTCAGCTTTACGCTGTTGTTGCCGAGAACCTCATAATCATAAGGAATATACCATTCGGATTTGCCCGCAAGATAGGGGTTTAATCCCTGATAAATGCGCTCGTTTCCGTTTTTGTCGGTATAAGTTCCGTTATAAGCATACATGTCCTGATTGGTCGAAACCGACGCGGAATCCGCACGCGAAACCAAAATGCCCAATTCCTCGTCACGGGTGTTGGTTTTTACCCATTCGCCGTTCGGTGCAAGGGAGTAAATTTCGTTTTGAACAATCTGACCGTTTTCGGTCGGCACTTTATAAAATACAACCTTTGTTTTGCTGTTTTCAATGGTAACACTGTCAGACGCTTCAGGGGTTTGTTTTGTATAAGCGGGGAAGTCGTCCATGGTACCTGTGAAAGAATCAACCGGTTCTGCCAGCGACTCAAGCGAGCTGTATGAGCTTGAGGGGATGTAGGCGTCATCTGAAGTGAGCAAAACAGAGTCGCAGCGAGCCCAATATGCCGATGTGTCAACCAGTTCTAACTTATTTTCTCCTTTTTTCAGCTTCACTCTGTACGGCAGTTTTACCCACTGATAGCCGTCCGTACCGTGGTTGCCAAACGTATAGTCAATCAGTTCGCCGTTTAAGCGGGTTTTAAATACGCGCTCGCCGGTGTAGCTTGTTGTGTAGTCGCGTGTGCGAACCCACATCCAAACAGAATCGCTGCTGTCTGCATTAAAGTATGCAACGGCAGGCTTAGTATTTGCAGGTTTTCGGTCGTTGCGGCCGATAAGGGTTAAGCTGTCAAATGCGCCTTCGGCATTAGAGTCATACCGCCATGTTCCAAGCTCGGAGAACGAATCGGGACGGAACCAATACAGCGATTTTAATTTACTCATGAGAATAATGCCTGTTTTGGTGTCGCTGTCGTATTTATATGAGCCGCCGAGCATTTCAATGATGTAGGAAACCGGCAAATACAGCTTTCCGTTAATCTTTTCCGCCGCAGCGTTCATTCTTGTCAGCTTGTCATTAACGGATATGCTCTTGGTGTTTTCATAAATCGTAATCTTTTTGCCGTTTAAGGTGGTGTGCAGCGTGCCCGATTGTGCACTGTAGTCGGATACGCAGTTAAATTCTTCCAAAAATTCATCGTACGGAGCAAGCAAAACATTATCTTTCATAACAACCGGTGTGGAGAAATTGATATATTGACCGTTGTGCTTGATTACATATTCCGAATCGGGGCGGTTCAGCGTGCTCTCCGCAGGGGTTACAAAATCTGCGTATTTCGAATCGTCATACGCCATAGCTTTCATTGCGGTGAAAAATGCACTTGTATCTTCTGCTTCAAAGTCAGGGTCGTCGGTCACGATAATCATGCCCACACGCGCATAATAGCCGCTTGTGTCAATCAGCTTCAAATCTTGTCTGCCTGCAAAAATCGGAACAAAGCCGGAGTTTTGCCATGCCCAGCCGTCCTGACAATGGGTACCTAAAACCTGCGATATCGAATCGCCGATTTGCACGTTAAAGAAACGTTTGCCGGGCTCGAATGTGCCGCTTGCATAGTCACGGCTGTAAGCAAAAATGCGATAAAAGCCGTTGCTCGGAATCACAATTTCTTTGGTTGCAGGCGTAAGCGAGTGCTCTTTGTTGTCCCGCGAGCCCTGCAGCATGGTCGAAACGTTGCCGCCCGTTGTGTTGCCCTGATAGGACCAGCTGCCGGGGTTTGAACGCATAAGTTCGGGTGTTAAAACAATATAGGTATATCCAAACGTAATCGGCTCGATGTAAAACGTGTCCGAAAGAGGAGCAATATTATCCTTATTGATAATCATGCATCTGCGATCTTTGAGTAAGTCGCTGTTGCAGTTCAGCGTAACCGATAAATCGTAGTGCCCTTTGGAATCAAACACATCGGCAGCCTGAATGCCGAAGCTGTCGGATTGCAGCGCATCTTTGATTTCTGTCATGCGGTCGCCGTCATACTTGGAAAGGTAAACGTTGAATTTATCGGCAGAGCCGTTTGTATAAATGGTTTTTGTAATTGTTCCTGCAATGATTTTTGTTTTATACAGCGTGTTGCTTTGCGTTTTGAAAACGGGGAAGAGGTCACGGTTTAAAGTCTGGCCGAATACCTCGCCGTCTGCATTTAAAAGCTCTGCAATTTCCCCGCTGCGGAACGCGTGGGGTGCATATTTATCGGATACGGAATAGGAGTGTGTTACTGTTCCGTTTTGCGAAGTGTTTACAATCGCCGAATTTTCATCCGAAGAATAGCTAAAATCAATGCTGCCGCAGTTTTCGGCTGCAACGCCGCCCGCATTCGGCGCGGAAATCTCACCCGCGTTACAGGAATAGCGGATAACACCTTTGTTTATAGCCGTAATGCCGCCTGCGCGTACGCCGCCCGTTACAGGAGTTTGGTTACCGCATTTAAATATGTAACCGCTGTTTTGGCGCGCAATACCGCTGTTTGCCGCCGCAGCTTCGCGCGGATAAACTTTTAAATCAAAATGAACGTTTTCATCAGTGCTGTTAGAAACCGAGTGGTTTGCCGTTAACACCTCGGGCGTTTCGAGAACGACAAGCACCAGCTCTGTTCCGCGGTCGTCAATGCCTAAAATGCGTGATTCCATCGCTGTCGTTTTGCCGTTTTCGGTAATGCTGCCGCGAACAACGAGACCCGACAAAGCTTCTTCCGAAATGACTGAAAGAGGGAAATTTGACTTGCTTACGATAAAGCGCAAACAGCTTGCGCTTGTTCCTTGTCTGGTATACGCAAGATCAAAGGGCTCGAATGCACCCTCTTCATTTCGAAGCGCAGCGCCCGATTTTACCGTAACGCCGAAAATAACGCCTTTGTTTTCCGCAAACAGGGGAACAGAGTTGCCCGAAACGGTGTGATTTCCGCCGTCAAAGATACCCTGAAAATCAGGAATATAAACCGGCGAAGAAAGTGCTATATCAGCTGTCAGCCGAGCATTTTGTTTCGGATTGACCGCAACTGATGCCGCAAACGACTTAAGGTCTGCCTCGGTTGCTATTTCGGTTACCGATTCAGTGTTAAATGCAAGTTTAACCGCGCTGCGATAGGGCGCAACAAATGAAAATGTGCCGTTATCATTTTTGGATGCAACGTCAAGCGGCGTATTCAGATTGTCCGCACCATACACATACATAAATTCCGCACCGTTCGGTCCGTTTACGACAGCGGTTTCTCCGCACGGCACTTTGTTTCCGTCAAGTGTGTCCGACTGAAGAGAGCCTGCACCGTCAAAAGTAACGGCAGTATAAAGTTCAGCGTTTAAGCGTACGGGTGCTTCGGGCATTGTAAACGAAACCGAGTTTGAAATCACTTCGCCGGTTAATGCGTTTTCCGCCGTGCAAACAACCGTTTCGCCGTTTGCACCCGTAACGGTTACCGTGTCGCCCGGAACAACGAGAGCCCGCCCTTGATATTCGCTTGCCGCACCGTCAATTTTAATGTGACCGTTATCGCCGTAGAATTCCACGGGATATAAATCGTTCACGCCGTAAACCGCCTGCAGCGTAAAATCTGCAGAAGGAACGGTTACGGTATAGTTTGCGGCATAGGTGTGCGAAAGCTTGGTTTGCGTGCCGCCGCTTTTTATGTATAAACCTTTAGAAATCAGCCCGCTGTTGGCGATTTTAGTGGTTATGGTAATTTTTTCGCCCGGGGTCAGCGGAACGGAGGCTCCTTTCGATAAAATATAGGCTTTTCCGCCGCTTGTTTCAATCTGAAACAGCACATCACTCAAATCGTTAAGTCCGTAAACCTCAAGAGATAAGGTCACGTTGTCCGCTGCAAGCACAAAACCTGACGGAATGAGCGTTAAAAGCATGGCGAAAATAAGAAATATACTGCAGAATCTTTTCATATGCATTTCTCCCATCCTTATACATTTTTCTGTTTTATCGCGGCACAGCAAAAATAATGGCAAATATGCGCAAAGCCAAAATTGTCCAAGTTTTGACTTTATATTTTCTGCCGTATACTGCGGTTTTTAAGTTTTGCAAGATAGATATGTATAAATTACAACAATAAAATTATAGCACGCAAAACCATACTTTGTCAACAAAAAATATGTCGTTTTTCACGTGCTTTTTTATGCAACAGATTATTCTGTATATTATTTTATCATTTTTTTAGGAAAAAGTATATATATAATCGGTTAAATCTTGCCCGCAATTTATACTTTTGGACATTTTTTCGGTTTAACCCTCATACGCCTCTTTGTCGCAGATGATTACCGCGTCGTTATGCACTTTCAACATGGTTGCGGGCGACTCGGTTAAAATGTCTTTGGTAAGCAGGGACGTAACAGCGTTGTGCTTTTTCTTGCCGCTTGCCAGAAGAATAATTTTCTTGGCTTTTAATATAGTGGAAATGCCCATGGTAAGCGCCCTGTCCGGCACATCGCTTTCGGTTTTGAAAAAGCGGGAATTCGCTTTAACCGTACTTTCGGTAAGATAGGTTAAGTGGGTTGCGGCGCTTAAAGAAATGTCCGGCTCGTTAAAACCGATGTGCCCGTTTTCGCCGATGCCCAAGAGCTGCAAATCAATGCCGCCCGATTTTTTAATTGCCTCTTCGAATGCGGCACACTCCGCCTCGGGGTCGGTGGTTTCGCCGTTTAAAATATGAATGTTTTCGGGCGGAACATTCACTTTATCGAACAAATTTGCTTTCATGTAAACATGATAGCTGTTCGGGTCGACGGAGGAAATGGGGTAGTATTCATCTAAATTAAATGTTGTAACGCCTGAAAAATCCACATCGCCTTTTTTATACATTTCGGCAAGGCAGGCATAAGTGCCGAGCGGCGTTGAGCCCGTTGCAAGGCCCAAAACGCAGTTTGGTTTTAAGCACACCTGCGCAGCAATCAGCCGTGCGCATTTTTCAGACATTTCTTCCTGATTTTTACAAACAATCAGCTGCATAATTCATGACTTCCTTTTGTTTCTTATTTTAAAATGTTTTGGGTAATGGTTTGCATTTCGGAAAGTTTTTCCTCCATGTCGCAAACCATTTTAAACTGCGTGCGCGCACGGTCCAAATTCTGTTCTTTTCTGTGCGTTTTAAAATAGGTGTCGCCGCGCAGAAAATCCTCCAAGAAGCGGATGCCGCACTCATAGGTCAGCAAAATGGGGGATATGGGCAGCAGCTCTTTTTCTTTTTCGGTCAGACATGCGCCGCACTCTGCTAAGAAACCCTCGGAAAATGCCTTATAAAATGCAAGATGCATGTGAACTAAGTTTAAATTGCGCTCGTCCTCTGCCGCAGTTGCCGCGCCCGTTCTGAGTGCGTCGCCGAAATCGTATAGCAAAGAACCGGGCATAACGGTGTCCAAATCGATAACGCAAACGCCGGTGCCCGTCTTTTTGTCCAGCAGAATATTGTTGATTTTTGTGTCGTTATGGGTAACGCGCAGCGGAATTTCGCCTGTTTTTAAGTATTTTGTAACGCAGTCCGCATATTTTTGTGCATAGGTCAGCGCAAAATCGATTTCGTTTTTCACATATGCCGCTCTGCCGAACACATCCTCTTTGATGGCGCGCTTTAAATTTTCAACCCGCACGGGTGTATTATGAAAATCGGGAATCGTTTCATAAAGTCTGTCTATCGGAAAATCGGACAGGTTGCGTTGAAAATTGCCGAATGCCT
>CAKSHV010000026.1 GCA_934457515.1 uncultured Clostridia bacterium | reverse complement strand
GGGTAAGATGCGAATGGGGACAATTTTGCATTGTGTAAAGCGGCGATATAAACAGGGTGAAAGTTCTCAAAATGCAGTCGAACACCTTGACAGAAAGCGCAAATTCGTGTACAATAATTCTATAAAATAAAAAAGGGGCTGAACCTTGTGAAAAAAATAATTTGCGCAGTGCTTATTTTTTGCCTGCTTTGCACTCCCGCTCTTGCGGCAGATTCGGTGCACGTTGTGTTAAACGGAACCGAAGTTGTGTTTCCCGATGCGGAACCCTGTTTAATTTCAGACAGAACCATGGTGCCCATGCGCGCAGTTTTTGAGGCGCTCGGTGCCGGTGTATACTGGGATGAAAACGACCAAATGATTGTTTCTATGCGTGGAATGACAACAGTTACCATGCAGATTAATAACCCGACCATGTTTGTAAGCGGGATAACATCGGCCGCGGACGGAGCTGACAATTCGGCAGCAATAGGCAACCGAACTATAACATTAGATGTTGCGCCTTGTCTGGTGGGCGACCGCACAATGGTTCCGCTGCGTGCAATTTCCGAAAGTTTCGGCTTAAAAGTAGAATGGGACGATGCGACCCAAACCGTGTTCATTACAGGTGAATAAGAATGAAATTCAAAACTCGTTTCGAATAAAATCGAAATGAGTTTTTTTTCATAAATTACAAAAAAACTATTGCTTTTTTGTAAAATGTGGTATATAATAAAAATAAATTAAACACATTGTATTTTATGAAAGGAAAATGAATATGGAAAATGTTATTTTAGGTATTATCGGTTTTGGTAACATGGGTTCCGATCACGCGTACCGCATTATGAAAGGTGACATTCCGCGCATGGAACTTGGCGCTATCTGCGACATCGACGATGACAAGCTAAAAAAAGCAAAGGAAAAGTACGGTGACAAGGTTGCATATTTTAAGGATTATAAAGAAATGTTAAAGTCGGGCAAAATCAATGCAGTTTTGGTTGCAACGCCGCACTATTTCCATCCGCAAATGGTTATTGACAGCTTTGCGGCTGACATGAACGTTATTTGCGAAAAGCCTGCCGGCGTATACACAAAACAGGTTGCCGAAATGAATAAGGCGGCAGATAAGTACGGAAAAGTGTTTTCTATGATGTATAATCAGCGCACCAATCCTTTGTATGCTAAAGCGCGCGACTTAATTCAAAGCGGCGAGCTTGGTGATTTAAAGCGCATGATTTGGATTATCACAAACTGGTTCAGAACACAGGCATACTATGATTCGGGCACATGGAGAAGCACATGGAGCGGCGAAGGCGGCGGCACACTGATTAACCAAAATCCGCACCAGCTGGATTTGTGGCAGTGGATTTGCGGCATGCCGAAAACCATTCGCAGCACATGCTACTACGGCAAATGGCACAATATTGAAGTTGAGGACGACGTTACCGTTTTTGCGGAATATGAAAACGGCATGACGGCGACTTACATAACGTCAACCGGTGAAGCCCCCGGAACAAACCGCCTGGAAATCACGGGTACAAAGGGCAAAATTGTAATTGAAGACGATAAAATGAAGTTTTATCGCAACAGAGTAGACGATGTGACCTTCTGCAGAACGCACCCGACATCATTCGGTACGCCCGAGGTGTGGGAGGTAAATGTTCCGACTTCTAAGCCGCAATATTATCAGCACAACGGCATTTTAAAGAACTTTACCGACGCGGTTTTGGACGGTGCAGAACTGATTGCTCCCGGTAAAGAGGGCATTTTGGGTCTTACCATTTCAAACGCAATTCATCTGTCGTCCTGGACGGGCGAATCGGTTACTCTTCCGATTGACGAAGACAAATTCTATGACATGCTGCAGGAAAAGATTAAGAATTCAAAGGTTGTGAAGAAAGAGGCAAAAACGGGCGGAGACGTTGACATGAGCTCAAGCTTCTAATTCATTTAACGAATCGGAAAGGATTAATAAAATATGGAAATGACGTTTCGGTGGTACGGCGGCGATGACCCCGTTACCCTTAATAAAATACGCCAAATTCCGGGTGTTACGGGCATTGTGTCTGCTATTTATGACATTCCCGTCGGCGAAGTGTGGGATGTTTCGCGCATTGAAAAGCTGGTGCATGAGGTGGAGGAAAGCGGCCTTTCACTTACCACAATCGAGAGTGTGCCGGTGCACGAAGACATTAAAATCGGCGCACCGACCCGCGACCGTTACATAGAAAACTACGCAAAAACACTGAAGAATTTGGGAAAATGCGGCATTAAAGTGGTGTGTTATAACTTTATGCCGGTATTCGACTGGACGCGTTCGGATTTGGCATATCCGCTGCCGGACGGTTCGAATGCTTTGATTTACGATGAAAAAACGGTTTTGAACATGAATCCCGAAACAGGCGAGCTTTCGCTGCCCGGCTGGGACGCAAGCTACACAAAATCGCAGATGAAGGATTTGCTCAATACCTATAAATCCATTGATAAAGAGCAGCTTTGGGAGAATTTAGCCTATTTCTTAAAGGGCATTATTCCGGCTGCCGAAGAGGCGGGCATTAAAATGGCAATTCATCCGGACGATCCGCCGTGGAGCATTTTCGGCTTGCCGCGAATCATCTGCAATCGCGAGGATTTGCTGCGGTTGGTAAAGGCGGTAGACAGCCCCGCCAATGGCATAACCCTGTGTTCGGGGTCGCTCGGCGCGGACCCGAAAAACGATATTCCCGCCCTGGTTCGGGAGTTCGGCGGCATGGGAAGAATTCACTTTGCCCATTGCAGAAACATTAAAATAACGGGCGAAAAATGCTTTGAGGAATCGGCGCATTTAAGCAGCGCGGGTTCGCTTGACATGTATGAAATTTTAAAGGCTTACCATGAGGTTGGATTTGACGGTCCCATGCGTCCAGACCACGGAAGAATGATTTGGGGCGAGACCGGAAAACCCGGCTACGGACTGTATGACCGTGCGCTCGGCGCAGTGTACTTAAACGGTTTGTGGGAAGCGATTATGAAAGAGAGAAAGGATGTGTAACCTGTGGTTCCGTTTCAGGTTGATTTAAAAGGAAAAACAGCGGTCGTAACGGGCGGAGGCGGCGTTTTATGCGCGGCATTTTCCAAGGCGCTGGCAGAGTGCGGCGCGCGCGTTGCGGTTGTGGATTTGAATTTAGACGCTGCAAAACGCGTTGCAGACGAAATTTCGGCAAACGGCGGCACGGCAATGGCGGCAAGCGCCAATGTTTTGGACAAGAAAAGTTTGACCGAAGCACGCGGGCAGATTGAAAAAGCGTTTGGTAAGTGTGACATTTTACTAAACGGTGCGGGCGGAAACAATCCGAAAGGCACGACAACGCACGAATATTTTGACCCGAAAGACGTTATGGATTCAGACGTTGTGACCTTTTTTGATTTAGACCCCGAGGGAATTCAGTTTGTTTTTAATTTGAATTTTGTGGGCACTTTGCTTGCAACGCAGGTGTTTGCAGAGGGCATGGGCGAAGGCGGCGTGATTTTAAACGTTTCGTCTATGAATGCGTTCACGCCTTTAACGAAAATTCCTGCATACAGCGGCGCGAAAGCGGCGGTTTCGAATTTTACGCAGTGGCTTGCGGTGCATTTTTCAAAGGTAGGCATTCGTGTGAACGCGATTGCACCCGGATTCTTTGCAACGGCGCAAAATCACGCGCTGCTGTTTGACGAGCAGGGCAACTATACGGCGCGCAGCAACAAGATTATATCGCAGACGCCGATGGGCAGATTCGGCACGCCGGATGAGTTAATAGGCGGTCTTTTGTATCTTGCGGACAACAAGGCTTCGTCTTTCGTAAACGGCATTGTTTTGCCGATTGACGGCGGTTTTTCGGCGTATTCGGGCGTTTGATGATGAAATGAATAAAGCGAACGGGCGGCACCTTACGGCGCCGCCCGAAAATTTTCCGCCGCACATGCCGCGCGGCGGAACTCCGCGGGCGCACGGCGCGCGCCCGCTATATGTTTTTGCGAACGCTTTGCACGCGCAAAAACAGGCGGTGAGAAGATTTCCTCACCGCCTGTTTTTAATTAATTAACCGATATACCCGCCGTCTATCACAAGGGTTTGCCCTGTAATATAGCTGCACTCATATAAAAATTCAACGCCGCTTGCAATATCATCGCCCGTTCCCATGCGTCCGAGCGGGATTTCATCTACAATGTCCTTCCTTTCCTCTTCCGAAAAGTTTGCCATCATATTGGTGTCAATAACGCCAGGCGCAATGGCATTTACGCGAATGCCCATGGGCGCATATTCCTTTGCCCATGCCTTGGTAAAGCCGATAATGCCCGCCTTTGCAGCAGAATACACACTTTCGCACGAGGCGCCGCAAACGCCCCACACCGAGGATATGTTAACCACGCTGCCCTTTGACCGAAGCAACAGGGAAGAGGCGTGTTTCATTAAATAAAACACCGAATCCAAATCCGCTTGCATAATGCGGCGGTATTCTTCATCGCTTGTTTGACTAACCAGCCCAAACACCGAAATTCCCGCGCAGTTAACCAAAAGGTCTAATTGGCAAAGGGAGTCCATCAACTCTTTTTCTGCTGTTCCAAGCCCGAATTCGCCGCGAAAAACCGTGCACTGAACGCCCAGACTTAAAATTTCTTTTTCCAGCTCGGTGGGATAGGTTTTGTTGCAGCACAAAACAATGTGCTTAAAGTCCGCATTTTTAGCAAGGCGCAGCGCAATGGCAGACCCGATTCCGCCACTTGCCCCTGTTACAACTGCTGTTTTACAGCGTGACATACACAATTTCACCGTCCCCGCTTACATCGGTTTTACCCGCAGACGCGGGAATGATTACAAATTCACCTTTTTCGGCAACCACATCGCCGACGCATACCTTTCCGCTTTCGGCAAACACAATGGCAAAACCCGAAAGAGAAAGGGGTGCATTTCCTTTGTATACCTTAAAAAATTCACACGCCGCAAGGCAGTTTTTTGGGAACGCGTGCGGTTTATATTTGGAAAGGTTGGCACACGCAACTGCTTTTTCTACATGGATTTCTCTGCCGCGATTATAGTCATACAGCCGATAGGTCGTGTCCGAATTTTGCTGAATTTCCAAAATCACAATACCCTTGCCGATGGCGTGCACCAGCCCCGCGGGAATAAAAAAACTGTCGCCTGCGTGCACGGGAACAAAGTTCATATACTGTTCCAATGTGCCGTTTTCCGCGCTTTTTTTAAGGGTTTCTTTGTCCATATCCTCTTTAAAACCCGCAATCAGCCGGGCGTTTTCCTCAGCGGCTAAAATATACCACATCTCGGTTTTGCTGTTTTCGTCCGATGGGTGCACCTGAACCGAAAGGCGGTCGTTTGCGTCAATCAGTTTAACGAGCAAAGGGAAATCTCCTTTGAACCCATTTCCCATAATTTCTTCTTTGTGTTCTGCAAAAAAGCGGTCGAACGGAACGGAATTTACATAGCTTACGCCCTCCGGACGGGTGGAAATCTCCCAGCTTTCGCCGATTTTGTCGTTCGGAATGGGCTTGTTAAACATGGTTTTTAATTTGTTTCCGCCCCAGATCGTTTCTTTAAAATAGGGGGTTAATTTAAACGGTTTCATTTGTTTTTCAGTCCTTTTTCTATTTTACGCCGATTCGCATGCGATAGCAGAATCCGGCGCTGTAGGTTTTATCACCAAGCAGCTCGCATTCCTTAGCACAAAAATCATCAATATCCTAAATCCACAACCCTGTCGGGTGTTTTGCCTAAATAATTTACAACCATTTGAACAGGGTAGAGCGGAACGCTCGGTCGTGCGCTGTCATACACATCGGCAAAACCGGTGAATCGGTCGGCATTTTTCTGTTCTTCGCAAGTCGTAGCTTTTCTGCCTTTTTGTTATTCAACCGTGCCGAGTTCCTGATATGCACGGGTAAGCTGATTGTCCATAACAAGCTCGCCGTTTTTCACTTCGGTTTGCAGCGTAAGCTGGGTGTTGATGTCCGCAACGCCGTAGGGGTAAAGCCCCGAATACTGCTGGAAACGGCGGATTGCAAGGTCTGTGTCTTTGTCAAACACAGGCGAATCTACATCGCCGCTGTAAAGCCCCAAATACGAAAGGCGCTGTTTAATCGCGCAAACTTCTTTATTATTGTCGCCGATTTGGTATTTAACTGACAGCGACAGCGGCAGTAAATCACTGTCCTCAACCGGGCGGGTAGTGTTTTCCACGCAGATATCGGGTGTGATGCCCACGCCGTTTATGGTTGCACCCGAGGGCGACATAAATTCAGCAATGGTCAGCTTAATGCTGCCGTAATTTCCCATGCCCGTCACGGTCTGCACCGTGCCTTTTCCAAAGGTTTTAATGCCGATGACGGTTGCTCTGCCGTTATCTTTCATCGCACCGGTGAAAATCTCCGAGGCAGAGGCGGTGTAGTCGTTTACCAAAATAACAAGTTGCATTTCGGTATCGGGGGCGGGATTACGGCTGGTGTATTCGTGTGTAAGTCCGCTGGAGCGGGAACTTTCCTGATATACAACCGTTCCGTCTTTCAAAAATTCGGTTGCCATTTTATAAGCCTGGTCGGTAAAGCCGCCTGTGTTGTTGCGAAGGTCGATAATCATTTTTTTAATGCCCAAGTCTTTTACTTCGTGCAAAATGCCGTCAAACTGCACGGCGGTATCCGCGCCGAACTGGGAAATGACAACATATGCCGTGTCTTTGGCAGAGTTTAATTTGTAGTCAGCCGAGGGGGTTACCACCGTGCTGCGCGTAAGCGTTACGTCCCACGTGTTTCCGTTTTCCGAAAGAATGGTTAGAGTAACAGCCGTTCCCTCTGCACCGCGCACCTTTTTGACGATTAAATCCACATCTGTATTTACAACATTTTCGCCGTTGACTGCAATGATTTTGTCGCCCGGAACCAGTCCCGAACCAACCGCCGCGGTGTTCGGCAGAATGCTCATAACGGTGCAGTAACCGTCGATGTTGACAAGTGATATACCAACGCCCGCAAATTCGGCAGATACGTCCTCGGTGAATTTTTCGGTTTCGGCAGGTGTGAAATACATGCTGTGCTTGTCAAGCGCGCTTGTGAGCGCGTCGGCAACAAATTTAAAACTTTCCGCACTGTCGTCCTTTAATAAAATTTCTTTAATCAGCGCGTCTAACAGCTCTTCATCGGTCACGTCAAACTGATAGTAGCGGTGAATATAGTTGCGAAGCGCTTTAATAACGGTATAGCTTTCGGGCGTTTGCACCTCGGCATCTTCCGCCGCGCGGACGGCGGGGCAGAAAAGCAGCGAAAAGGCAAGACCTAAGCTTAAAAATCGGGACATCCACTTTTTTTTGAACATGTTGTTTTCTCCTTTCAGTCAAAAAGATAATTACTGATTTATAATCTGCATGCGATAGGCGCGCATTTGCGTGCCGGATTTTTTCTTTACCGTAAACACAATGCAGTCAGAATCCAAATAAGATTCGGTAAGCGCACTTATCGGAATTTCCTCATTGCGGTAATACGCTTTTAAGCTGCTTAAATAGGGGATTTCAATAAAATTTCCATCTTTTTCAAGAACCAAAAGGTTGTTCTTTTCATCTATTACGTACAGCTTTCCGCTTTGCGGAGCACAGTCTTCATAGCTTTCGTCAAGCACTTCTTCGGTTTGCTGTGCCGATTTGTCGGTGCAGAGAATGTAAAAGATAGTGCCGCTTTTATCGGAGTAAAACTCAGCCTCATCCCCGCGGGAAAGGACGTTTACGCCCGAGAGGGCCTGTCCCTCTTTCATGGTTAAAATGTCGGTATCGGTTGCAACGAATGCATCGTAATTTACTGCAGCGCCGGACAGCAGATAGGTTCTGGTGCACAAAAGGCGCATGCCGCTTTTCAGTTTTAGCTCGGTTTTGTTCACCATTTCCGAATCGGTTGCCGAAACCGTGTCGGTAAATGTGTCGGCAATTTCGTCTTTTGTAACGGTAACGCCGATTTTTTCACACACCGTTTCGCGCGCGTTATACAGCATTTGCGCCAGTTCCTGACGGCTTATCGTGCGCCCCAATTCCAATTTTTCGCCGTAGCCTTTTATAATGCCCGCCCGGACTGCCGTTTCGATATACAGCTGCTTGTCCTGCGGAATTTCGCTGAAATCCGCATAGTCGGTAATGCTGTTAACCCTTTCCGCAAGCGGAAGAGAAAGCAGGCGCACAAACCATTCGGCGGCCTCTGACCGCGTGACCGCACCGCTTTTTTCAAAAAGGCGGGAGGACGGCACATGGTCGTATTCAACTGCCATGGCAGAATTGTACTGGTCGATGGTTATAATGCCGTAGTCAATCGCAAGGCGGATATATCCGTCCGCCCAAACGTCTGTTTGGCTGTATTTATAAGGGTTATTCTCTCGGTTTTGCTGCATGTTTTTCTGCGCAAGGGAAGCGGTTTCCTCCAGCCCCGCCGCACGCATTAAAACCGCCAAAGTTTCACTTCTGGTCGCGGTGCCGGTGGGGTAAAAATTCCCGTCCGACCCTTTTATAACGCCAAGTGCCGCCATGGTGTAAACCGCAGGCTTGCTCCAGTGATTGACAGGAAGATGCAGCATGTCCGCAAACGAAAGGGCATTAGCCCTTTCCGCAAAACGGCTGTTTGATTCCTTTGCCGCCTGCTCTCCGTCCGCAAAAGCGGGGATGGGAAATGCAAGCAAAAGCGAAAGAAAAGCCGCTGTTATTCTTTTTCGCATGATGTAACCTCAAATTGAATGGTATTTTTAATTGTCGGCTCGCCCTTGTGTTCAAGCGCGTAAGAAAGGTTTGCCGTGCACCCCTTGTTTCTTGCCGAAAATTCGGCTTTTTGGGGCAGTACCGTGAACGGAACTGCGCCGTACGGCGTTTGGTAACTGATTTCATAAGAATCGGTGTTTCCTTTTTCAAAGCGGAATTCCGACTGCATTTCGCCGCTGCGGATGATGGTGCAGCTGCTTTTGTCCAGCATGATTTTGCAGCGAACAGGCCGTGTGCCTTCTTCCGTTTCGGGCTCAAAATAGGACACGACTGCCGCCTCGCCGTCGTACACATAGCTGCAGGGAACAGTGTATTCTTCGCGGCTTTCGTCGCCCGCGTTGTCGCTTTGCGAAAGGCAGACGTGAATATCGCCCTCAAAAGATGCGCTGTCGTCTTCATCGTCACTACCCACAAACTTTTCAACAGCAAGGTCAATTAAGCGGTCTAACTGCTCGGGCTGCGGAATTCCGTCGTTTTCCATCATTTTCGGATACATGGAAATATCGGTAAAGCCCGGAAGTGTATTGACTTCGTTTATCATAACCTGCCCGTTTTCGTGTACGAAAAAGTCAATGCGGCTAAGACCCGAAAGTCCGAATCCCAAGAAAATTTTTGCAGCATAGCTGCGAATGGTTTCGGTAACCGTTTCGGGTAAATCCGCCGGAATCTGAATGGTGGATGCAATTTCATATTTCGCCTCGAAATCATAAAATTCTTTTGCGGAAATAATCTGACCGGGGTGCGAAACGGTTAAATCGCGGTTGCCCAGTACCGCACACTCCACCTCTTTACCGGGAATAAATTCTTCAACCAAAATTTTATCGTCATGGTCGGCTGCCGTAAACAGTGCCTCGATAAGCATTTCTCTGTTTTTTGCCTTGCCGATGCCGACCGATGAGCCCGCGCAGGCGGGTTTTACAAACACAGGGTAGGGAAACGCGCTTTCCACGCGTGCAACCGCACCTTCTATATCCTTGTCAAGCTCAAAGCTATGTACCGTAACCCAGCGTGCCTGCGGAATTTCCAGGTATTGAAACATCACCTTTGCAACGGTTTTGTCCATGCACATGGCAGAGGAAAGCATGTCTGGACCGACACAGGGCAAGCCCGCCAAATCGCAAAGCCCCTGAATTGTTCCGTCCTCTCCGTATTTTCCGTGCAGAACGGGGAAAACAACATCCATTTCAATCAGATGTGTTTTGTCTCCGTCCATCACCAAAAGACCGCCCATAGTTGCATCCGGCACCAAAACGGCAGGGGTAAGCTTGCCGCTTTGTTCCCAAAGGCCGCCTTTAATG
>CAKSHV010000025.1 GCA_934457515.1 uncultured Clostridia bacterium | reverse complement strand
TTGCAATGTCTTTCGAGTTTTTCACCTTCTGTGCTGCCGTTGCGGGAAGAAAATCGGTTTTTCCTGCGGGTGCGGGAGCTGCCGAAATGTAAGACGCACCGTTCGGTACGAAGTACCAGCCCGTAAACGAGGTTAAGTCGCGCTCTTTGTAGTCTTTTTCCGCAAGGTCGTTGTAATTTTCCTGAAGAGAAACCAGTGCGCCCGCGCCCGTTAAGGGTTCTAAACCGCCAAGCGTGTCTGCGCTGTAGGCAGCCTTGGTCATTAAGTTATAAATCATGCATGCCGCTTCGGCGCGGGTTGCGGTTGCCTGCGGCAGGAATGTGCCGTCCGGCATGCCGCCGATTACGCCGGCGGAGGCAAGGGACAAAACGGCGTCTTTCGCATAGTCCGAAATGTCCGATTCATCGGCAAACGATTTGGTTCTGCCGCTCGGCGCAAATCCAAGCAATTTTCCCGCGCGGAAAATCATGGCAGCCATCTGTTCGCGGGTGATGTTCTGCTCAACGCCGAATTCGGTGTCGCTCACACCGCTTACAACGCCGATTGCCTTTGCGGTGCAAACAAAAGGCGCATACCATTCGTTTGCCGCAACATCGGTAAACGGATTATCGGCATACAGCTCCCCGTCGCCCAGCATGGAAACAATCATTTTTGCAAACTGTTCGCGCGAAACGTTGCCGTTCGGCTCGAAAAGTCCATTGCCCGTGCCGCTTACGATGCCCGCTTTATAAAGGGCGTTGATGCTGTTGTTCGCCCACGGGGTTTCGCTTGCCGCATCGGCAAAAATCACCGAGCCGCCGCTTTCTGCATTGGATGCAGCGGTGTCATACGCCGTCTTAAGGTCAAATGCCGTAAAATCCTTTCCTTTCAGGAAATCCGCAATTTCTTTTGCGTTTGTTCCCGAAAGGGGAGCGGGGTTAATATTAAGCGCAATGCCTGCCGCCTCTAACGCCTGTTTTACGTCAAACCAGGTGTCGGCGGTTTTAACAATGTAAAGCGCACACTGCCGCTCGAACTCGGTTTTGGCTTGGTCTGCCGTTTCATATGTATTTTGCTGCATTTTCTGTGCAATTTCAGCAAGTACACTGTCGGTCATTTTTGCGGAAAACGTTTTGTATACAGCCGTGTCTGCAAAACCGGTTACGGCTTTGTACGTGCCGGTTACGAGATTTTTGAAATTGGCTGCGCCAAAATCCGTCGCCGCCGCGCCGATTGCCGCGCTTTCAAAAATTTCAGCCGCTTGCGCAGGTGTTTCTGCTTTTTCACCGCTTACCGCAAGAAAATTTTCAAGTGCTTTGGTTTTGCCGCCGTCCGACAGCGCAGAGAACAAATCCATATTAAAGTTCCACGCTTTTCCGTATTGGTTTACGGTGTTTAAGAGTTCCGCTGCCGTTTTAACGTCCCGCAGGGCGGAAAACGCCTCCGAAACATCGCCGCTGCTCTTATAATCAAAGGTAAGAGCGGCGTTTGTTCCGTCTTCATAGGTAATGCGCACGGGGTACGTTCCGCTGGCAAGTGCCGACGGCATAACGAAATTGAAGGAATAATTTCCGTTTTCGTCCGCCGCGGTCTGGTTTTGGTAAACATCTTCGTTTGTATCGGGTTTTTTCACGCGAATGTTAATAAGCTCGCTTGTCCCCGTTGTGCCGCTGACAGTAATCTTGCTGCCGTTTTGCACACTCGAAACCTCAACCTTTTCGTTTGCCGCCAGCGCGGAAAACGGTAAAGCAAGGCTTACTGCCAATGTGCAGGATACTAATTTTTTAAAATGCACAAGGTTTTCCTCCTTTTTAACTGTTTTTTATTAATTATACACTAAAAGTTATGAAAAATCAAGATAAAATAAAATATTTTTAATAAATATTTTCAAATTGCCCCAAAATTTCGAGCGTTTTTTATTGCATGGCACAAAAAGGCGTGGTATACTATATATAGAATGGAAAAAAGAGGAGAATTTATGGATAAATTACTGATTTTGGACGGAAACAGCATTATAAATCGCGCGTTTTACGGCGTACGCCTGCTGACCAACGCAAAGGGGCAGCATACCAACGGCGTGTATGGCTTTTTAAATATTTTTCTGAAGATATTGGAGGAAGAGGAGTATAAATACGCCGCAGTGGCGTTTGATTTGCGCGCGCCCACCTTTCGGCACCAAATGTTTGACGCATACAAGGCACAGCGCAAGGGCATGCCGCCCGAGCTTGCGGAGCAAATGCCCTATTTAAAAGAAATTTTAAAGCTGATGGGCATTCCGATTTTGGAAAAAGAGGGATATGAGGCGGACGATATTATAGGCACCGTTTCGGCGCTTTGCGAAAAGGAAAATGTAAAATGCGTGATACTGACGGGCGACCGCGACGATTTGCAGCTTGCCTCCGATTTAACCGCCGTGCGGCTGGTGGTAACCAAAGGAGGAGCGACCGAGACCACCGATTATTTCGGCAAAACGGTGATGGAAAAGATGGGCGTTTCGCCCGAAGCTTTTATTGATGTGAAAGCCTTAATGGGGGATAGTTCGGACAATATCCCCGGCGTTGCGGGCATCGGCGAAAAAACGGCGTTTTCGCTGATTCAGGAGTATAAAACACTTGATAATTTATATGCGCATTTAGACGAAATTAAGGGCGCAAAGCGGGAAAAATTAGAGCAGGGGAAAGATGCGGCATACATGAGCAAAACCCTTGCGACCATTGTGCGCGATGTGCCTTTGGGAATAAAAGCGACCGATTTGAAAAAAGGCGAAATCAGCGAAGGAAAACTCTATTCCTATCTTTCGGATTTGGAGCTGAAAACGGTAATTTCCCGCATGCATTTAAACGCAACCGAGGAATCGGCGGTTTTAGAGGCGGAGGAAATCAAAATCAAAACGCCGGAGGCGTTAAAAGAAAATCTTGTAAGTCCCGTGTTTTATACCCTTGAAACCGACAAAAAAAGCGGCAGTATAAAGCGGTTTTCGTTTGTGAAAGACAATAAAGTGTATACGGCGAAATTTGATTTTTCGACCGATGTTTTGCCCTTTCTTCCTATATTAAAGAGCGTGTTTGAAGACGGCGAAAAGATTTCGGCGGGAATAAAAGAACAGATTGTTTTCTTAAAAGAAAATTATGATATTGACTACGGCGGCAAAGCGTTTGACGTGTCCCTTGCGGCATACATCTCTCAGCCGTCCGAGCAAAGCTATGCCCTTTCCGACCTATGCGTGCGCTATTTGGGGCAAACGGCGAAAGATTGTGCTGCCGAAACGGCGGCACTGCCGTCCCTTTACGAAAAAATGAAATCGGAAATAGAGGAAAACGGGCAGACCGACTTGTTTTACGGCATGGAAATGCCCCTTTCGTTTGTTTTGGCGTCTATGGAGGAAGAGGGATTTAAGGTCGACAGCGACATGCTGTCTGAATTTTCGGCACTTTTGGCAAAGAAGATTGACACGCTGCAAGCGGAAATTTACGCACTGGCAGGCAGAGAATTTAACATCAACTCGCCGAAACAGCTGGGCGTTGTTTTGTTTGAAGAGCTGAATCTGCCGGTTATTAAAAAGACCAAGACGGGCTATTCCACCAACGCCGAGGTTTTGGAAAAGCTGCGCGGCAGCCATGAAATTGTGGACAAAATTATGGATTTTCGCGTGTATACCAAATTAAAATCCACCTATGCGGACGGATTGTATCAGGTCATCAATCCCAAAACGCACAAAATCCACTCCTGTTTTAACCAAACCGTAACGGCAACGGGCAGAATCAGCAGCACCGAGCCGAATCTGCAAAACATTCCCGTTCGGATTGAGCTGGGCAGACAGATTCGCAAAATGTTTATCGCATCGGACGAAAACCACATTTTGGTGGATGCGGACTATTCGCAGATTGAACTGCGCGTTTTGGCGCATATCGCTCACGACGAGGTGATGATAAACGCGTTTAAAAACGGTGCGGACATTCACACCACAACTGCGTCGCAGGTGTTCGGCGTGCCGGAAGAAGAAGTAACTCCCGCCATGCGCAGCAAGGCAAAGGCGGTAAACTTCGGCATTGTGTACGGCATCGGCGAGTTTAGTTTGGCACAGGATATTCACGTAACCCGCAAAGAGGCGGCGGCATACATTAAAAGTTACCTCGAAAAATATGCGGGTATTGCGGCATATATGAAAGAAACGGTGGCGTTTGCCAAAGAACATGGCTATGTGGCAACGCTTAGCGGCAGACGGCGGTATATTCCGGAAATTAAGTCGTCTAACTTTAATCTGCGCTCGTTCGGCGAGCGGGTGGCGATGAATGCGCCCATTCAGGGCTATGCGGCAGATATTATTAAAATTGCCATGGTTCGCGTGTTTAACCGTTTGAAAGCGGAAAAGTTAGAATCCAAGCTGATTTTACAGGTGCATGACGAATTGATTATCGACGCGCTGAAAAGCGAGCAGGCGCAGGTTGAGCGCATTTTAAAAGAGGAAATGGAGCATGCGGCAACCCTTTTGGTTCCCTTGGTGGTGGACATGAAAGCGGGGAAGAGCTGGTATGATACGAAGTGAGGTTTTTTAAATGATTATCGGGCTGACAGGCGGAAGCGGCACAGGGAAATCCACCGTTTCGGCATATTTTAAAGAAAAGGGCTATACGGTCATTGACGGCGACGCGCTGTCAAGAGAAATTACAACAAAGGGCAGCAAAACTTTAGAAAAGATAACCGAGGCATTCGGAACCGAATATCTGAATGCGGACGGCGAGCTGAAACGGCGGGAGCTTGGCGCGCTTGTGTTTCAGGACCCTAAAGCGCTTGAAACGTTAAATCACATTACCCACAGCGCCATCACCGAAAAAGTGAAAGAAATTTTGGCGAAAACGAACAAGGCGACCATTGAGGGTGCGGCGATTTTTGAGTGTGATATTTATAAGCTTTGCGACATAACTTTGTTTGTGTCCTGCCCGAAGGAAGAACGGATAAAGCGCATTATGGCGCGGGACAATCTTAGCTATGCATACGCAAAATCGCGCATCGAGGCGCAGAAAAGCGATGAGTACTATCGCAAAATGTGTGATTTTGAAATTGTAAACGACGGAAAACAAGACATAAAGAGGCAGTTGGAGGCGTTAAACATTGATTAAGCGGGCATTTTGGTTGTTTGTAACATTTGTTGCCGTGCTGCTTGTTCTGTTTTGTGTTTTGTTTAAACTTTTTCCCATGGATTATGCCGAAATGATTAAAGCCAATGCGGAAAAAGAGGGACTTAGCCCCGCGCTGATTGCCGCGCAAATCAAGGCGGAAAGCAATTTTGACAAAAATGCCGAGTCGCACAAGGGTGCCATGGGGCTGATGCAGATTCTGCCCGCAACGGCGGACTGGTGCGCAAAACAGATGGGAAAAAATGAGTATTCCGAACAAATGTTAAAAAATGCGAAAATGAATATTGAAATCGGAACCTGGTATTTATCATATCTTTTAAACAAAACGGGCGATATTTCCTGGGCGCTTGCTGCCTATAACGGCGGGATTGCAAACGTGGAGGCTTGGCGGACAGACGGAATAGAGAGTATTGACGCCGTTCCGTTCCCCGAAACGGTTTCCTATGTGAAAAAAGTTTTGCTGTATGAAAAGGTGTATGCTTTTTTATATAATTTTCGTTTTTCACATTGACGGATGTGAAAACAAGTGGTAAAATGTAAGATAGAAACAAATATGCCCGCATAGCAAGCCGATTTTTGGATTTGAAATTGCGGGAAAATGCAATTTGTGAAATTCGAACAGAGAAGGGATAGCATGAACAACACGCGAAAGGAAGAAATAAACGCCTATATACAAGAGCGGGGCGAGGTTCGGTTAGAGGAGCTTTTAAAGCTGTTCCCCGGCGTTTCCGCCATGACGATCCGTCGCGATTTGGACGCGCTTGAGCAGGACTATGAAATTGTGCGCACCCGCGGCGGGGCGAAGTCCATTGCCTTTTTGTCCAATCGGACAAAGGAAGAGGAATACATTAAAAAAGTCGAAACCAATATGAGAGAGAAAAACTGTATTGCAAAAAAGGCGGTTTCGCTGATTAAGCCGAACAGCTCGGTTTTTTTAGACGCGGGTTCGACCGTGATGAGCCTTGCCAAAATGATTCCGAACGAAAAATATCATATTTTTACCAACGCGCCCAACGTGGCGATGGAGGTTTTAAGCCGCAAACAGTCGTTTGTGCACTTAACGGGCGGCGAAATTAATCGCGAAAACCTCTCCGTTTCGGGGGCGGGCAGCGTGGAATTTATGAAAAATATAAACATTGATATTGCGTTTGTTGCCGCCAGCGGATTTTCGTTTAATAACGGATTTTCGTGCGGAAATATTAACGATTTGCAGTTAAAAAAGGTGATTATCGAGCGCGCTGCAACGGTGGTTATGCTGATGGACAGCTCGAAAATCGGGCGGAATATGCCCTATACCTTTGCGCGTCTCAGCGACATAGACATTCTGCCGAGCGACGGTAAGCTGCCCCAGAAATTTATTGAACAGGCAGCGGATGAGGGCGTGAAAATTTTATAATTTGCATGCGAAAAGGGATTTTAAGAGAGAGGATGACAAACTATGCATTTAAGATATGAAAGAAAGGCGCCGCAGCCGACCGAGTTTGCCGAAAGCACAAAACTTATCTGGCACGGGGCGGAGCTTGAAACCTATTACGACACGCCGAAAAATGCGTGCTGTCTGTTCCGCAAAACGTTTGAACTTGCACGTGAGCCCAAGGGCGCGACCGTGCGCCTGTTTGCGGACAGCCGCTATGTTTTGTATATAAACGGCGTTCAGGTCGGCCGCGGTCCGTGCAGAAGCGACCCGCGCTGGCAGTATTACGATACATATGAGGTGTCGGGACTGTTAAAAGAGGGAATAAATATCATTGCCGCAAAGGTGATGTATTACGGCTACGGGACGGGCAAGTCGATCCACAGAATTCCCGCGCTGTTTTTGCAGCTTGACGCGCAGTTTAACGGCGATTCTTCCCTGACAATCGGATCGGACGAGAGTTTTAAGGTGCTGCGCTCGAAAGCGTTTATCCGTGAGGTGCCGCGCATTAACGGCTGCAAGGGCTGCATGGAGGTTTTCGATAATCGGTATGCCGAGGAAGGGTTTATCCGAGCCGATTACGACGACTCCGCGTGGGACAATGCGAAAACGCGTGACGTGAAAATGTCTCCGTTCTGGAACCTTTATCCGCGCTCCGTTTCAAACCTAAGCGAAAAATTAACCCCCGCAAAGGCAGTGGTTGCGGGCGGCATGGGCAATGCGGCAAAGGGGTTTGACTTAGAGCACCTGCATTTTGCAGTTCAAAAGGAAATGCGCGATTTAAAGGCAACGCACATGTATGTCACCGAAACGGCGGGCGAATTTCCGCCGGTTGAAAACGACATGTTCAGCTGCGTGATTGCCGATTTCGGCAAGGTTCGCGCGGGCTATATCGTGCTTGACATTACAGGCTACGGCGGCGACGTGGTGGATGTGGTGTATGCCGAAGAGTTGTATGACGGAAAGCCGGATTTTGACGGTGTGTCTTACCGTCCGGTCAGCCGCTTTATTTTAAAAGACGGCGAAAATCACTTGGAAACTTCGTTTAACTACGAGGCGTTCCGCTATGCGGCAATCATTTTCCGCAACCATATCCGCAAAGATGCGCTAAACGGTGTGTTTATCAAAGAGCAGTACTATCCGATTGAAAACGAATCGGTTTTTGAAACCGACAATGAAAAATTGCAGAAAATCTGGGACATCAGCGTGCGCACATTAAAACTTTGCATGCAGGACGGCTTTTTGGATTCGCCCAGCCGCGAGCAGCAGCAATGGATGGGAGACGGCAGATTTCAGGCGATTATGAACTATTATTTAACGGGCGACAGCCGCATGCACGAAAAACTTTTGCTGCAAATTGCCCAGTCGCAGGACGAAGAGGGCATGACCTGCTCGCGCTATCCGGACGAAAATCATAATTTGCCGCCCATTTCGTCGTTTTGTTTGCAATGGATTTGTTCGTTCGGCGACCTTTACGATTTCACCGGCAAAACCGACTTAATCGAAAAGCTGTGGAACAGCATTTTGTCCGCTATGCGCTGGTTTTCCGGCTATGAAAACGGCGACGGTCTTTTGGAAAATGTGCCGTATTGGCAGTATTATGACATGAGCAAGTCGGCAGGCGGAAAAAATGCGGACTTTTACCGCGGCGGCATAAACGGACTTATCAACATGATGTATATAGAGGCTATGGATACGGTTGTGCGCCTTTCCGAAGTAATCGGCGACATGGAAACCGAGCGGTTTTTCCGCGCGAAGAGCAAAAAAATGAAAAAATCCGTGAAAGCTGCGTTATGGAATGAAGAAAAAGGGGCATACTGCGATTGTGCGGTTGCGGGCGAGCAGTCCGAATCGGTAAGCGAGGCGGTGAATGCCATGGCAATTCTTGAGCTTTACAATAAAGACGACAAGCACATTTCGCGCATTGTTCAAAATGTGTTTGACGCGGAAACGCGAATGAAAGAGGTGTGCCGCGTGAGCCCCTATTTCATGCTGCCGTTTTACCGCGCACTGAAAAAGGCGGGAAGAAACGATATTGCGCTTACCGAAACCGAGGCGCGGTACGGCAAAATGGTAGAGCACGGCGCGACCACCACCTGGGAGCACTGGGAGCTGACCGAGCAAAACGAGTGCGGCACATTCCACCACAGCGCGTGCCACGCGTGGGCGGCGGCGCCCATTGTGTTTGCGGCAGAAAATTTGCTTGGCATTGACGGCGAAGTGAAAAAAGGAGCAACAAAACCCGAACCGCATGCATCGGGCAATATCGAGGCAAAATTCATAACGCCCCGCGGTGTGTTCGACATAAAAATCGAAGACGGAAAAGTGAAAAGAAACACGCTTTTATAAATAGAAAGGATGACAGAGTATGACAAAAGGCGAAGAATTACAAAACAAGCTGTTTTACACAAAAAAGAACGGCTATACCGATTTAAAGGCAGAGGAAAAAGGCAAAATTTTTGACTTCTGCGAAGGCTACAAGGCGTTTTTAAACACCTGCAAAACCGAGCGCGAGTGCGTGCGCTACGCGGTTGAAAAAGCGGAAAAGGCAGGATTTAAGCCGCTTGACAGCTTTAAAACGTTAAAGGCGGGTGACAAGATCTACACCGTAAACCACGGCAAATGCATATTGCTTGCCATTATCGGCAAAAAGGCGGTTGCTGACGGCACAAAAATCGTTGCGGCGCACATCGATTCCCCGCGCCTGGATTTAAAACAGAACCCCTTGTTTGAACAGGACGAGGTTGCGTATTTTAAAACGCATTACTACGGCGGCATTAAAAAATATCAGTGGACAACCATCCCTCTTGCCATTCACGGCACGATTATAAAGGAAAACGGAGAAACGGTTACCCTTTCCATCGGCGAAAAAGAGGGCGACCCGGTGTTTAACATTTCCGATTTGCTTCCGCATCTTGCGGCGTCACAAATGAAAGGCGATGCGACGAAAATCATTGAGGGTGAAAAGCTGAACGTGATTTTGGGCACGATTCCGTTTGAAGACGAAAAAGTCAAAGACGGCGTGAAACTCAGCATCATGAAGTTGTTAAACGACGAGTTCGGCATTACCGAGAAAGATTTTATATCGGCGGAAATTGAAATCGTGCCCGCATTCCCCGCAAAGGACGTGGGACTTGACCGCAGCTTAATCGGTGCGTACGGTCAGGACGACAGAGTGTGCGCGTATACCGCACTTCAGGCAATTTTGGACGCCGATACATCGGACGTGACAAACATTTGCTATTTGGTTGACAAAGAGGAAGTCGGCAGCATGGACAGCACCGGCATGCGTTCGCGCTTTTTTGAGGACACTTTGGCGATTCTGTGCGACAAAACGCAGGATTCTTACACAGACCTTTCGGTGCGCAAAGCGCTTACCAACAGCACCTGCCTGTCCTCCGACGTTACGGCGGCGCTCGACCCGAACTTTGAGAGCGTAATGGAAAAGAACAACAGCGCGTTTTTGAACAAGGGCGTGTCTTTGATGAAATACACGGGTGCGC
>CAKSHV010000024.1 GCA_934457515.1 uncultured Clostridia bacterium | reverse complement strand
CGCATCCTTTTGAAAGTACTTTTTTATTCTGCCGCTTAATTGTGTTCCTGCTTAAGCTCTTCGCCGCAATCCAGTATTTCGCGAACGAGATGCGCCTGTAATTCACTTTCGGTAACCATAACGGATTCCTGATGAAAGAATGCACACAGGTCTTTTGCAATATCGTTCACAACGGCTTTTTCAGCGTCAATAAGGGTAAGAACCAAGCTTGTTTCCCGGGCATATTCTCCGCTTTCGTAAACATAGCCGCCCTCCTGCACATTAAAGGAGAAAGGCACTTTGTATGAATAACACACGTTGCGGAGCACCCGAATATATTTTTCGTTTTCAAAAAGCTGGGTGTTCGTGGTTAAATCGTTTAGTCCGATGTAGATTTTTGACTCAACCATGTTTTATGCCCCCTCTGTGCATGCCCGCCAAATCTCGATTCACTATGCAATCCCTACAGTCTTTATTATTCGCCGCAGGAACCGCAGTTGCCGTCGCACTCAATGTCAACGGTGATTTCTTTGCCGCAGTTAGGGCAGATAATCGGCTCGTCATCATCTAACAGGCTGCCGTCAACATATACTTCCTCACCGCAGTTATCGCAGGTGAATTCGTATACATCGTCGTCATCATAGTCTTCATCATCATCAAAATCGTCATCTAAATCTTCGTCTTCGTCATCATAAACGAATTCTTCCAAATCGCCGAGATCCTGGTCGATTTCGTCAACCTTGCTGTCGAGTTCATCGATATAGCTTTCCAAATCGTCGATTCTTTCAGCCATTTCGTCAATAATTTCCAAAAGCTTTGCGGTAAGCTTGTTTTCCTTTTTGTTCAGATCTAAATCCAAACCTTCTGCCAAGCCTTTAATATAAGATGTGCTTTCTTTTAATGTGTTCATGTTTTTCATTCCTTTCCATGGTATCTTTTGTTAAGAATGCCCAATTGATGCCTGCCTTATGCACGCTCCATGTATTCGCCCGTTCTGGTGTCTACACGAATCATTTCGCCTTCGTTGATAAACAGCGGAACATTGATAACCGCACCTGTTTCAAGTGTTGCGGGTTTGGTTGCGCCCGTTGCGGTATCGCCCTTAAAGCCGGGTTCGGTTTCGGTTACCTGCAATTCAACGAATGTCGGCGGTTCAATACCGAAAACTTCGCCTTTGTAGGACAAAATTTTGCAAATCATTTCTTCTTTAACGAACTTTAAGCTGTCACCAACCTTGTCCGCACCGATCGGAATCATGTCAAATGTTTCCTGATCCATGAAGTAATACAAATCGCCGTCTGTATAAGAATACTGCATGTCTTTTCTTTCCACATGCGCTTTTTCCATTTTTTCTGTGGGACGGAATGTTTTTTCAACAACCGCACCTGTTATAACATTTTTCAGTTTTGTTCTTACAAACGCAGCGCCTTTACCCGGCTTTACATGCTGAAATTCCACAATCTGATAAACGTTTCCGTCCATTTCGAATGTAACGCCGTTTCTAAAATCACCTGCTGAAATCATTAGTTTATACCTCCAAAATATATTTATACTACTATAATACAACAAATCCGCGAAAATAGCAAGAGATTTTGCAAATTTTTTACAAAATTATGAGTTCTTTTTCCGATTTTTGCAAAGGAGAACACCCGTTTTCGGTGATAAGTTCGGTATTTTCAATGCGAACACCGAATTTATTCGGCAAATAAATGCCCGGCTCGACCGTCACCACGTGTCCGACTTGAAGCGTGTTCATCTTTTTCGGCGCCAAAACGGGCTGCTCGTGAATCTCAAGACCCACGCCATGACCCGTGCTGTGCACAAAATAAGCGCCATACCCTGCGTCAATAATTATTTTACGTGCAATCATGTCCGCCGCACTTTCAATCATGCCCGCCTCCAATGCTTTTTCGGTTTCGTCCTGCGCGCGGAGCACAATATTATATACTTCTTCCATTTCGTCGGACACATAGCCGATTGCCACGGTTCGCGTCATGTCCGAGCAATATCCGCCGTACATGCACCCGAAATCCATGGTTAAAAACTCGCCCTCTTCCACCCTTTTTTCGGACGGAACACCGTGCGGCAGCGAGGTTTTTCTGCCCGATATGCAAATGGTGTCAAACGAGGTTTTCAGTCCCCCGCCGCACGCCATTTGGTAGTTTAAATACGCTGCAATTTCCTGCTCGGTTTTGCCGGGACGAATGAAATTTAGGGTTTCGGTATATGCCTTTTCCGCAATCTCCGCCGCCTGTTTTAAAAGCGTAATTTCCTTTTCGTCTTTCACCGCGCGGAGAGCGGCAAAATCGATTCCCGATGGCAAAAGCTCTATTCCGCCGTTTATAAAAGCGGAATAGGTGCCGCAATTCATGTGATTTTCCTGAAAATAAATGGGAGTATTTATCTCTTTCAACGCGGATTTTAACGTGCGGATATCGCAAACTTTAAAATCCGGCGCCTCTTTTTCAGACTGTTCGGTGTACCGTCCGTCGGTATAAATCACCTTTTCGGATTCGGACAGCAAAACATACCCTTCCCCCGTAAAAGACGCATAATAGCGCATATCTTCGGGCGCGGAAAGCAAAACGCATGCGCCTTGCGGCAGTTTTTCCAATAATTTTTCAATTCTCATTTTTTCATTCCCTCTAAAATGGATTTATAAGTCAGTGCGTCAACATCCTGTGTTCCGGGCGATTCACAGATAATAACCGGTTCCAAATTTCGCTTCGCAATCAGCTCTGCAAAGGGGTCAAACGCCGGTCCGAAGCTGTCGTCCGCATACGGAAGATGGCACTTTTCGCCGCCCGCGGTGAACGCGATACGCGTGAAATGAACGTGAAAACGCTTTGCTTTTTCTTCGCCAAGGGCATTTTGAATTTTGTCCACAATCGCCTCAAAGTCGGAAAGAGCATTCAAAGAGCCCATTTCGCGGGCGTTAACATGGCCGAAATCCACGCAAGGCAAAAACGTTTCGGACACTTTGCACATTTCAATCACTTCATCCACCGTACCGAGCTGGTTGATTTTACCCATGGTTTCTGGACAAACATAAATATCGTCAAACCCTTCTGATTTTGCAGCGTCCGCCGCTTTTTTCAAGGTTTCGCACGCTAAGAAAAGCGCCTCTTCACGCGTCATTTTGCTGCACGAGCCGGCATGCACCACAATACGTTTTGCACCGCAGTTTCTTGCGGCTTCTAACGTTTTTAAAATGTAATTTATGCTGTTGTCCCGCTTTTCGGGGTCAACCGATGACAAGCTGATGTAATACGGCGCGTGAATGGATAAAAACACATCGTTTTCCGCAGCCGCAGCGCCCAGTTTTTCCGCCGTATCTTTAGATATTTTAACACCTTTCGAGCATTGGTATTCATAAGCCGTAAGGCCGTTATCATGCAGCCATTTCGGCATTTCTATGCTTTTCTTTTTGCCGTCCGCATAAAAGCGGTCGGGATTTCCGGCAGTTCCGAATCGAACCATTTTTTTCATCTCCTTATTTATTGTCTTTTATAAACAAGCCTTTCCAATACGCGCTTAAACCGCACAAAAAAGCCCTCTTTATCGCAAATCGGGTCAACCAGCACCGAGAGCATGCCCATGCGGTTTGCACCCCACACATCGGTAAAAATCTGGTCGCCCACCACCGCAACTTCACCCGGTTTTAAGTCTAATTTGCCGAGTGCAAGCAAGAATGGCTTTTTGGCGGGCTTGTTGCCGTCGCACACAAAATCCATCGGAAAAGAGTCGGCAAATTTTTTTGCACGCTCATAAATGTTGTTCGACACAATGCAAAGCTTAAAATCTTTTTCCATTCGCTTTGCAAACTCCGCCGCGTGCGCGTCGCATACGGGTGTGTGCGGCGGGACAAGCGTGTTGTCAATGTCTAAAATAAGCCCTTTTATGCCTTTTTCTTTTAAAAAGGCAACCGGCATGTCGTTTAACGATTTAATGTAGACCGTTGGTTTAAACTGTTTCATGTTTCGCTCCGTTTATCTTGTACTAATTGTTTCTATTATAGCATATTTATAAACAAAAAACAACCTTTTGACAAGGAGATTTTTCATGTTTGAAATCTGGGGAACGTTAAAAAAAGAAAAAGGCGATACCGAAAAGCGGCTTGAAAAGTATTTAACGCATGTTTTTTTGCCGTCCGACGCACTGCCGCTTGTGCCTCCCGCCTATTCTCTTTGGAAACACGCGATTGAAAGATACGAATCGATTATTCTGACTTTTCGGTACTACCGTTATGAAAATTCGCCGTATGTGACCTTAAATCAGTTAAAAGAAGCGCTTTTGGAATTTGAATCCGTAAAAGCAAAAACGGTTGTTGCCCTGTCCGCCACAGGGTTTGATTATAATTTGGACAAAAATATACATGTGCCGCTTACCGCAAACCAGGCAAATTTGAAAGCGGCAATCCGTTCCTGTCCAATCTTCTTTTCGGACGAAATGGGTGCGGCATATTTTACATACGGCGCGGAAAATGCGCACCTTGTTTGGTTTGAAAACACAAAAAGCCTTGCTTTAAAGCACAATTTAATCAAAAACAGCGGATTTAAGGGCATTTACTGGGAAAATCCTTACGCCTTGCCCGAGGGCAACTGGGAAGCACTTTATGAAATTTGGCAGAAACGAGATTCGAAATAACCTCCCCGTCTTTTGGTGTTTTAAACTTTGATTTTAAATTTATGTACAGAAAAAAGCTTCATTTGAACAGTCAATTTTGCTGCTTTTTAAACAAAATTGTGCCCGCCGACATAAAGCCGGCAGGCACATACATTTTCATTATGATTATTTTTAAAAGGCAATTGCCGCATTGCCGCATTTCAAACCGTCTGATTTTACAACAATAACCGTTCTGTCCGGTCCCGGTTCGCGCTTTACAACCGCCAGTGCGCGCCCGTTAAAAACATGGCATTTGTTGCTTGCATAATCATCTTCATTATTGGGGCAACCGCTGAAAACGCATGCAAGCTCACCGCCAAACACCTCACACGAAATTTCGTTGGACGCATCTGCAATTCTGTTTCCGTCGGCGTCTGCAATTTCAATATCAAAAAAGAAAAGTTCATTTTCGGCACATGCCGTCTCAGGCGTAATCATAACCTTATCCGCTTCACCAACCGTGCGTAAAAAGGACTGTTTTTGTTCCGTGCCGTTTTTTATCGCAATCGCCTTCAGCTCACCTTTTTCATAAGGAATGTACACGCTTGCAATCGCTTTTTCGGGTTTTGCTCTTCCGGCTTCTTTGCCGTTTAATTCGAAAATGATTTCATCGGCATCGGTGTATACATCACATTTAACCGGCATTCCGAGATATTCGTCATCAAAAGTCCATGAATCCAAAACATCATACCAGTGCCATGTTGTCCCCGAAAAGTTTTCTCCGACATGCTTCGGATGCGTTGTGAATATCTTCGGTTCGGTGTTTCCGATCCAAACCGCCTCTCTGAAATACGACTGCGGTCTGCGGAATCCGCAAAGGTCCAAATCGCCCTGATAGCAGGTTCTCCACGGATATTCGGCCAGACTGATTCCGTTCACATAGCCGTCCCGCGCCCAAAGGCTTCTTCCCGTTCCCGCCTCGCCGAGATTATCGTATGCGGTCCACGTAAAATCACCGATAACATGATTTAAGCGAAGAACCTCATTCCATGAATCATAAAAATATATGCTGTGCGTTTCGCTTCACCAAATCACACGGTTCGGAAAAAGCTTTCCGTCCTTTTCATATCTTTCAAACATATAATTGTAGCCGACAATGTCCAGCGGTTCCATATATTTTTGCGTAAGGCTCGCCCACCGATCCATTTCCGGTGTGTATTTTCCGTACACCTTTTCTTTGTAAAACTTTTTATAATCCTCCGGTGCGTCTTTCGGCGCGGAAGGACTGTCCCAAAGTCCGCATATGCCGGATGTGACAAATTTCGTTGCATCATATTTACGGATTTCTCCGGCTATTTTTTTCGACCATTCAAACCCTTCCGACGAGCCGCTTCTTTCGTTAATTTCATTTCCGATTGAATACGAAATAACGCACGGATGATTTCGGTCGCGCATAACCATATATTTTATGTCTCTCGCCCACCAGTCTCTAAAAAACAAACTGTAATCAAGTTGATTTTTCGGAACATTCCACATGTCAAATGCTTCGTCCATCACTAAAATGCCCTCCCTGTCGCAGACTTCAAGGAGCGCAAGCGACGGCGGGTTATGCGAAATACGCAATGCGTTAAATCCCGCATCTTTTAACCTTCTGATTTTGCGATGAACAGCGTCTTTCAATTCCGCACTGCCCAGGCCGCCATGGTCGTGATGAATGCAGCCGCCGCGCAGCTTAATCGATTTATTATTCAGCATAAATCCGTTTTTACTGTCGGCCGAAATGGTTCGAACGCCGAAAGTCGTTTCAAACGTATCCAAAACCGTTCCGTCTGCACGAATTTCGGCAGAAACGGTATACAAATGCGGGTTGTCCATCTCCCAAAGAATGGGGTTTGTAATTTTCAAAACAGAAACATCTTTGTTTTCCCCGCACTTTAAGTTTAATGGTTTCTCTATGCCGGAAACCATATTCCCGCCCGCGTCGGATATGCGAAATTCAACCGTTGCTTTCATTTCTTCATCTGCTCGGATAACGGTTTCAAGCTGAACCCTAGCACATTCATCATTTGCGGAAAGGGTGTGAATAAACATGTCCCACGGCTCAATCCGCGCTTTTCCGCCGGACCACAGAAATACATCTCTGTAAAGGCCCGCGCCGCTGTACCAGCGCGTTGACGGCTGTATGTTTTGCGTTGTAATATTGATGCAGTTGTGTATTCCGCGCTGCACATGCCCGCTTAAATCCACAAGGTACGGCGTATATCCGTGCGGGTGCATATCTAAAAGGTTGTTGTTAACATAAATTCTTGCACACGCATAAGCGCCGTCTATATCTAAAATATAATGTTCATCCTCACCGAATTTCAAATATTTTGTATACGAACCCCATGTACCGTCGAAAAAGCCGTTGCACGCGCCGCCGGCAGATTTAGGATTTCTCGGCTGTTTAATTAAAAAATCGTGCGGAATGTCAATCTGCGTTTTTTCTTCCGTATCAGGCGAAAAAAACGTCCAGTCTTTTGAGATGCATATTTTTTTCATAATCAGTCTCCCTTTTCACATTATTCTTGACAGTCGTTTCCCTGTCTGATATAATTATATTATACAAATTAGGCAACAGTCAATATAATTATTCCGTATTTATATAACTATATTTCACAAAGGAGGCCGTTATGAAAATTCGTTTATGCGCAGAACAAACCAAGGCACTTTTCCCTATATATCCTTACACCGTTTCCGCATACTACCCGCAGGGCCCGGTTTCCGGAACAAAAAACTTTCACCAAATTTTTTCGGTCGTAAACGGCAGCGGCATTCTGCACCTTGAAGACGATACCTATTTGCTGAAAAAAGATGATATGTTTTTTATTCCGAAATATGTTACGCACGAATATCACGGCTTAACCCCTGATTTTAAGACATGCTTTATGGGGTTTGACGGCATTGGCTGCGAAAATATTTTCTCTTATTTTAACACGCCGAAGGTTGGATTTTGCATGGGAAAAATCACGCCGCGCGTTTATTCGCAGTTCAAAGACATGCGCTCTGAGTTTAACAGGTGCAGTGAAGCCAAAATATGCGCAATGGCATACAGTCTTGTTATTGATTTTTTTGAAAATGCTGTTAAAAAAACGTCCGAGCCGATTGATTCTGTTTTAAACTACATGGAAGAAAACTATGCGCTTCCGCTCACGCTCGGTGATATGCTGACCGTATACCCTTATTCCAAAACAAAGCTGTGCCGGGATTTTGCGAAAAAATATTCCATGACGGTATTTGAAAAATTAACCGATATCAGACTGAAGCGTGCGTATTTTTTATTGGAAAATCAATCGGAACTTAAAATAAATACAATTGCGCAAAAATGCGGCTACACCGATTTAAGCTACTTTTGCCGCATGTTTAAACGAGCATACGGCAAAAGTCCGGGCGATATCAGAAAAGAAAGCGGATTAAAAGAAAAATAATAATCTGTACTTTAAGCCGACTGAAGTGCATAAAAAAACAAGACGCAAAATGCGTCTTGTTTAAATTCGTTATCTGAATTTTCTTTTTCTTGCAGCCTCGGATTTCTTTTTTCTCTTTACGCTTGGCTTTTCATAATGTTCTCTTTTTCTAATTTCAGAAAGAACACCTGCTTTTGCACACTGACGTTTAAATCTGCGAAGAGCGCTATCCAAAGACTCATTATCTTTGATTTTAACCTCAGACATATTTTTCCCTCCCTCCGCTTACAAAAGCCGTTTAAAATAAACGGACATATGCTACGTATGAATATAATGCCTAATTATTATATAATAATTTCTGCAGTCTGTCAAGCCTTTTCATGCAATTTTTTTAAAATTATATCAATTTTTCGTCCATTTTCACGCCGCCCAAGATATGGAAGTGCAAATGGCGAACCGTCTGCCCCGCATTTTCGCCGCAATTGTTAATCACGCGGTAGCCGCTTTCGGAAAGTCCCGCGCTTTTTGCAATATCGCGGATAACCGTCCAGATATAGCCGATAAGGGGCGCGTCGGCGTCTTCAATTTCGTCTGCGCCTGCAATATGCTTTTTGGGCACAACCAAAATGTGCACGGGTGCTAACGGATTAATGTCTTTAAACGCCAAAACCTTGTCGTCTTCATACACAACCGTTGACGGAATTTCTTTCTTTATAATTTTACAAAAAATACAGTTATCCATTTAAAATGCCGCCTTTCAAACTTATTTAATTGCAGCCAACACCAAATCGTCAACCGCAGCCAAAGCGTCATCCACCTTTTCGGGCAGTTTGCCGCCGCCGCGTGCCGAATCGGGCTTGCCGCCGCCGCTGCCGCCTGCAATTTTGGTAATTTCTTTCACAATGTTGCCGGCATGAACGCCCATGGCAATCGCTTCTTTGTTCGCAATGCTGACAAAATTGATTTTGCCGTCTTTTTGGTTGGCAAGAACAATAACGCCCGGCTCTTTTATTCTGTCTTTCAGCTGGTCGCCCGCAACGCGCAGCTCGTCCATGCTACCCTCGCCGATATCGGCGGTAACAATGCGAACGCCGCCCGCAACTTTCGAGCCGACCAAAATGTTTTCCGCAAGGCTCTTTGCAGCCTTTTCGCGCAGAAAATCAATTTTTTTGTTCAATTCTTTAAGTTCCGCAACCGTTGCAGCCGCTTTCACATTGATTTCTGCCGGGTTGGCTTTTAATATGTCTGCCGTATCTGTAATCAGGTTTTCTTTTTCATAAATATAATTTAACACTTCTTTTGCGGTAATCGCTTCAATTCTGCGAATACCCGCCGAAACGCCGTTTTCGGACAGAAGTTTGAACAAGCCGATTTCACTTGTGTTGTTCACATGGCAACCGCCGCAAAGCTCTACCGAATAATCACCCATCGAAACCACGCGAACCACATCGCCGTACTTTTCGCCAAACAGCGCCTTTGCACCTGTTTTTCTTGCCTCTTCAATAGGCATTTCGCACTTTGTAACCGCAAATGCATCCAAAATCTTTTGGTTTACAATCTGCTCTGTCTGCTTTAATTCTTCTTTTGTCATTGCAGTAAAATGCGAAAAGTCGAAACGCAAATGTTTATCGTCTACCAAAGAGCCTGCCTGTGCCACATGGTCGCCCAGAACATCGCGCAGCGCCTGCTGCAAAAGGTGGGTTGCGGAGTGATTACGGCTGATTGCACGGCGCATTTCGCCGTCAACCTTTAATGTTACCGTGTCGCCGACCGTTAAATCGCCGCCCGAAACCGTAACCTCATGCATGAAATAACCGTCACCCGTTTTGGTGGTGTTTGTAATTTTTGCAATTTCTTTACCGCCGGCTAAAAGCACGCCTTTGTCGCCGACTTCGCCGCCCATTTCCGCATAGAAAGGCGTTTTGTCGGTTACAACAAAGCCGGTTTCACCGTTTGCAATAACGGAAGACACCTCTTTTTCGGTAACTAAACCCACGATTTTCGCGTCTGATTCTAAAGTATCATAGCCGATAAATTCGGTGGGAGCAGCATCTTCAAACACGTAAACCGCGTCTGCATCCCAGCTCGAGCCGTCCGCACGCGCGTCACGCGCAGCCTGCTTTTGTGCGTTCATTGCCGCGTTAAAGC
>CAKSHV010000023.1 GCA_934457515.1 uncultured Clostridia bacterium | reverse complement strand
GGATACTCCGGAACGGCAATTTTCACCAAAGAAGAGCCGATTGCGGTTTTCAACGGAATGGATATTCCCGAGCATGACACCGAAGGCCGCCTCATCACGCTTGAATTTGAGACATACTATTTCATTACTTGTTATACACCCAATGCCCAAGACGGACTTAAAAGACTTGATTACCGCATGAAATGGGAGGACGATTTCAGAGAATACCTCCTTTCGCTCGACAAAACGAAGCCGGTAATCTTTTGCGGCGACCTCAACGTTGCACACAATGAAATCGACCTCAAAAACCCGAAAACGAACAGGGGCAACCCCGGCTTTTCGGACGAGGAAAGGGGAAAATTTTCGCTCCTTCTCGAAAGCGGCTTCACCGACTCCTTCCGCTTCCTTTATCCCGAAACGGAAAACGCATACTCCTGGTGGAGCTACCGCTTCAAAGCGAGAGAAAAGAACGTCGGTTGGCGCATCGACTATTTCGTTGTTTCAAGCCGCATTGCGGACAAAATCAGAGAAGCGAAAATCCACTCGGAAATTTACGGTTCCGACCACTGCCCCGTCGAACTTGAAATCGAAGTTTGATTTTTACCCGGCAAAAATCGGCCGGTTAAAGCCTGCGTTTAAAGCACAGCCCGAAAACACCGCTTTGCCGTGCCGATAGACTTTTGCGTCAAGCATAATGCGGTCTTCGGTGCGGTAGTCGCCGTCAAACAAACGCTCGAGCGCGTGAATATTGTTTTTTTCAAGCTCTACCAAATAGCCGAGCCTGCCGAGGTTAATGCCCAGAATCGGTTTGTTGAACTTTGCAAACCGCCGCGCAACGCCGAGCAGACTGCCGTCTCCGCCGAGCACGATTAAAAGATCCGCGCGGGGAACAATGTCCTCGGGCGAAATGCAGTATTCGGCGTCCGGAATATCCGGCAGGTCGATGTATAATGTGCAGCCGAACCCCTTTAAATATGCCGCAATTTTTTTGGTTTCCCCGATTGCAAGCTCGCGGGTCCGCTTGGCAAAAATAAACAGTGTTTTGCTCATATTCATGCCTTTCTTTGCTTTTTATTTACAAAACCGAGTGGCTTTCGTTTACGACCGCCTCGGCGTTTATGTTGCTTTTATCCTGCGCATTTTCGCTAAAAAGCGCAAGGTATTCAATGTTTCCCTCTGGTCCGCGGACGGGGGAGTAGGTAAGCCCTTTTGCGTAAAGCCCGACTGATTCGGCAAAACTTAAAACCGATTTTACGACTTCAAGATGTACCTTTTTGTCTTTCACAACGCCTTTTTTGTTCAGCGCCTTTTTTCCCGCCTCAAACTGCGGCTTAATCAGTGCCGCAATTTCTCCGCCCGCCTTTAAAAAGGCTTTGGCGGCGGGAAGCACTTGTATAAGCGAGATAAACGACACGTCAATCGATATAAAATCCACTTTTTCCGCGCTTTCCTGCGGCAGATAGCGAATGTTTGTTTTTTCTAAGTTTATTACACGGCTGTCGGATAAAAGAATCGGGTCAAGCTGACCGCTGCCGACGTCTACGGCATACACCTTTAAAACGCCGTTTTTTAACATGCAGTCGGTAAATCCGCCGGTCGAGGCGCCGATGTCCATTGCCGTTTTCCCCGAAAGGGAAAGTGAAAACGTTAAAATGGCTTTTTCAAGTTTCAGTCCGCCGCGGCTGACATAGGGGTTTTGCTCTCCCGTTATTTCAATTTTATCGGTATCAAGAATGTTTTGCCCCGCTTTTTTGGCGGGCGTGCCGTTTACCAGAACCTGCGCACGGTCAATCAGTTCCTTTGCCCGCTCGCGGCTTTTGGTCAATCCGTTTGATACCAAATACACGTCAAGACGCTGTTTCATTTTATAAAATCCTCTATTTTTTTGGCTATATGCTTTTCGTCCAGCTCAAGATAACTAAGCAGTTCGCAAACACTCCCCTGAGGCACAAACCGGTCGTGTATGCCGAGGGGCAGATGTTTGTATGCGTCAAATCCCGCGTCATTTAAAGCATTTGTGAGAAGCTGTCCCATGCCGCCGGTCAGTAAATTATCCTCTGCGGTCACCAAACGGTGCGTTTTTTGCAAAGATTTGATGATTTCGGCAACGTTTATGGGCTTAATGCAGTTTAAATGGAAGTGGTCGCCGTTAAAATCGGTTTTTTCAAGCACATTTGTCATGCGCGAAACCGTAACCACCGTCACCTTTTCGCCCGCTCTTAACTGCTCGGGCGCGAAAATATCCGAAATTTCTTCTCCGTTTTCCGCCTCGCCGCGGGGGTAGCGAATCGCGTAAATTCCCTTTTTCTCCGCCGCCGCATGGCGAAGTGCGGCTTTTACGCCCTCTGCGGTGTGGGGCGTGAACACTTTCACGTTCGGAATGTGGGAAAGATAGGCAATGTCAAAAATGCCGTGGTGGGTTTCGCCGTCCTCCCCCACAAGCCCCGCGCGGTCTAAGCACAGCACGGCAGAAAGATTTTGCTGTAGTGCAAGGTCGTGCACAATGCTGTCATACGCGCGCTGCATAAAGGTGGAATAAATGCAGATGATGGGGAAAAACCCGCTTTCCGCAAGCCCGGCCGAGAAGGTCACCGCGTGTGCCTCGCTGATGCCGACATCGAAAAAGCGTTTCGGAAACGTTTCCGAAAATGGCTTTAATCCCGTCGAATTCGCCATGGCGGCAGACACGGCAACGATTTTGGAGTCCGTTTTTGCCAAGTTTAAAATCTCGTCGCCCGAAACCTTCGAAAAGGTTTGTTTTTCAGACGGCACAATGGGTTTTGTTTTGTCAAAAGCGCCCGTTCCGTGGTATAAATCGGGGGCGTTTTCCGCAAAAGTATACCCCTTGCCTTTTTTGGTGTACACGTGAATAAACACCGGCTTTTCAAGATGCTTTGCGCTTTCCAAAACGCTTAAAAGCATGCTGGTGTCGTGCCCGTCAATCGGGCCGATGTAGGTAAAGCCCAGTGCCTCGAACAGCGTGCCCGGCAGAAACAAGTGTTTTATGCCGTACTTGGTGTTGTTTAAAACCTTTGACAGGCGGCTGCCCGCCGGCGTTAAGGACAGACGGCTTTTTACCCGCTCTTTTAAGTTGGTGTATTTCACGTCGGTCCGCAGTTTATTTAAATAATTTGTCATGCTGCCCACATTGTGGGAAATGGACATTTCGTTGTCGTTTAAAATAACAATAAGGTTCGCTTTCGAGCGCCCCGCATTGTTCAGCGCCTCATAGGCAAGCCCGCCGGTCAGCGCGCCGTCTCCCAAAACCGCAACGGCGAAATTTTTGTTGTTTTTCAGGCGGTTCGCCTCCGCAATGCCCAAAGCAACCGATATGGAATCGCTGGAATGGCCGCTGTTAAACGTGTCATGCACCGATTCCGCAGTCTTCGGAAATCCGCTTAAGCCGCCGAATTTACGCAGGGTAGGGAATCGGTCTTTCCGACCGGTTAAAATTTTATGCACATAGCTTTGGTGTCCCACATCCCACACAATGGAATCGTTCGGTGAGTCAAACACTTTGTGAATGGCAAGGGTCAGCTCCACAATGCCGAGGTTCGAGGCAAGATGCCCGCCCGTTTCGGAAATGCTGTCAATCAAAAAACGGCGGATTTCCGCCGCAAGGACGGTAAGTTCCTCTGTTTTAAGCTGTTTTAAATCGCGGGGAGAGTTTATTTTTTCAAGTATCGCCATGGTTTTCCTTCCCAAATCTTTTTATCTTTACTGTATCAATTTCTACGGGCGGGAACAAGTGCCGCCCACGCAACATAAAATGCAATGGTATATTGTATATTTTATCACATCTTTTTTAAAAAGTAAATAGTTTGTAACAAAAAACGCAAAATCCTTACACATAAATAGGAAAGAATACATAAAAATGGCAGCGGACGGGTCGAAAATGCACTGCAAAATCATGCAAGAATATACAAAAATTCGAAAAGAATACATGTGCGTTAATTATATGAAAAATTTTCCCAAAAAAATTTGACTATTTTTTTAATTTGTGATACAATAAATTAAATGCTATTTTGGCGCGGCGTATGGGCAGCACGTGTCCCGCCGTGCAAAACAAAAAAACGGAGGTTTTTAGAATGAGCAGAGTGTATAATTTTTCGGCAGGTCCTTCCATGCTTCCCGAGGAAGTGTTAAAAACTGCCGCAGAGCAGATGTTAGATTACAACGGATGCGGTATGAGCGTTATGGAAATGAGCCACCGTTCCAAGGTTTTTGAAGAAATTATCCAGACAGCCGAGGCTGATTTGAGAGAACTTATGAACATTCCGGACAATTACAAAGTGTTGTTCCTGCAGGGTGGCGCATCCAGCGTGTTTGCTATGGTTCCTTTGAACTTAATGACAAAAAACGGAAAAGCAGACTATGTAATTACCGGTCAGTGGTCCAAAAAAGCGTTCAGCGAAGCGCAGAAATACGGCAATGCACGCAAGGTTGCATCGTCTGAAGACAAAGTGTTTAACTATATCCCCGACCTTGATAAATCCATGTTCGACCCCGAGGCGGACTATGTACATATCACCGGCAACAACACCATTTACGGCACGCATTACACAACCCTGCCCGACACGGGTGATGTTCCGCTGGTTGCAGACCTTTCGTCCTGCATCCTGTCTGAACCGGTTGACGTTTCGAAATACGGCATGATTTATTTTGGCGCACAGAAAAACGTGGGCCCTGCAGGCGTTACGGGCGTTATCATCCGCGAAGACCTGCTCGGCGAGCCGATGGATATTACACCCACCATGTTTAACTTAAGCATTCATGCGAAAAACAACTCGCTGTATAACACACCGCCGTGCTTTGCAATTTATGTTTGCGGCCTGGTGTTCAAGCACTTAAAGAAACTGGGCGGCTTGGAAAAAATGAAGGAAATCAACGAGAGAAAAGCAAAAGTTTTGTATGATTTCTTAGATTCTTCCAAAATGTTCCACGGCACGGTTGTTCCGAAGGACCGTTCACTGATGAACGTTCCGTTCGTTACCGATTCGGACGAACTGAATGCAAAATTCATTAAAGAAGCGGCAGAAGCAGGCTTTGTGAACTTAAAGGGTCACAGAACGGTCGGCGGTATGCGCGCAAGCATTTACAATGCAATGCCCGAAGAAGGCGTTAAAGCTCTTGTTGACTTCATGAAGAAGTTTGAACAGGACAATCAATAATCCGTTACGGAAAGGCTGATTTAATATGTATAAAATTCTGACATTAAATAAAATTGCAAACGTCGGACTTAAAAAATTCGGCGCGGACTATGCCATTTCGGGCGAAGAAAAGAACCCGGACGGCGTGGTTTTAAGAAGCTTTGCCATGCATGATATGGAAGTTCCCGAATCGCTTGTTGCGGTTGCAAGAGCGGGCGCGGGCACAAACAACATCCCGGTTGACGCGTATAAAGAAAAGGGCATTGTTGTGTTCAACACTCCCGGCGCGAACGCAAACGCCGTTAAAGAATTAACGGTTGCGGGCTTGCTTTTGGCATCGAGAGATATTACCGGCGCAGTTGCTTGGGCGTCTACCTTAAAAGAAGAGGGCGATGCGGTTGAAAAGCTGGTTGAAAAAGGGAAAAGCAACTTTGTAGGCCCCGAAATCAAAGGCAAAACTTTGGGCGTTATCGGCCTTGGCGCCATCGGCGTTATGGTTGCAAACGTGGCAAAAAGCCTGGGCATGACGGTTTTGGGCTATGACCCCTATATTTCGGTTGACGCGGCATGGAATCTTTCCCGCTCGATTATTCACGTAAAAGACATTAACGAACTTTATAAAGAAAGCGATTACATCACGCTGCACCTGCCTTTAACCCCCGACACGAAAAACATGGTCGGCGCAGAGCAGATTGCACAGATGAAAGACGGCGCACGCATTTTGAACTTCTCGCGCGGCGCGCTTGTAGATACAGACGCAATGCTTAAGGCGTTGGAAAGCGGAAAAATTGCAAAATATGTAACCGATTTTCCGAACGCAAAGCTTTTGGATGTGAAAAACGTGGTTGCAATTCCGCACCTCGGTGCGTCTACGCCCGAGTCGGAGGATAACTGCGCGGTTATGGCGTGCAGCCAGTTAAAAGATTATTTGGAAAACGGAAATATTGTAAATTCCGTAAACTATCCGAGTTGTGTTATGCCGCGGGGAGGAAAAGCACGTGTCTGCGTTTTGCACAAAAACATTCCGAACATGATTGGCGGAATCTCCACCGCGATTGCGGGCGAGGGCATTAACATTGCAAACATGCTCAGCAACAACAAGGGCGACTATGCATACACCATGCTGGACGTGGATTCGGTATCGGACGGTTTGGAAAATGCAATTTCCAAAATCGAAGGCGTGGTTAAAGTCCGCGTTTTAGCATAAGATTCAATTTTGTGTGCGGCGTTACCGCCGCACACATGCACGATTTTTTAGGCAGTTCTTTTTCATGGATGATGATTACAATTTCAGAAAAAGGCTGTCTTTTTGCATATTTTAAACAAAAACGCAAAAACAAAGAACAGGGACGAGTTAGCAGATGGGAGGAATCGGAATGTACACAATTGTTGTGGCGGACGATGAGGAAGAATTACGGCGCGCCATTATTGAGCGCGTAGACTGGGAAAGCATCGGATTTACGGTGGCGGGTGAAGCGTCAAACGGCGCCGACGCGCTTGAAATTGTCGAGCGCATAAAGCCCGACTTGCTTTTAACCGACATCAGAATGCCGTTTGTTTCGGGCATTGAGCTTGCCCGCCAGGTGCGTGAAATCTGCCCGTCAACCCACATCGCCTATTTAAGCGGGTATGACGATTTTTCCTATGCGCAGCAGGCGATTCAGTATAACATAATCAGCTATATGCTAAAGCCCATTTCGGTGGAGGATTTGACAAAAGAGCTGTCGGTCATCAAGCAAAAAATGGACAAGTGGTTTCGTGAATTTGCGGCGGCAAGCGAAACGAAAAAGGCGAACGCCGAGGAATTTGCCATGCCCCTTTTGTTAGACGATTATCCGTCAAAGGACGATGCGCAGCGCGAAAACAAGCTTTTGCAGCAGGCGCATGCGGCAGGACTTATAGAAAATACGGAAGATCCGCACAGCTATGCAGTTATGACCATTTCCGTGTTCAACGACCGCAAGGAAAGCTGCACGCTGCCCGAGCATGTTCATTCGGTTGACTCCATTTTGAAAAAATATATGAAGCACGTAAGCTTTTACACGGGCGGAAAAATCGTGTCTTTGCTGCTTAGCACCGAAAAGCAGATGAACAAATATCTGCACATTTTGGTGCGTGAAATTGCGCAGAACGTCGAGCGTATTATGCACCTTTCGTGCCTGCTCGGCATCAGCCGCACAACCGACAGGCTGTCCGGCTTAAATGAGGCATACCGCGAGGCGGTTAGCGCCATGAGCTATTCGCACAAAACCAAAAGCAGTGTGCACTATATTGCAGATGAAGAGCGCATGAGCAATTTTGACACCGAGGAAATGCTAAACACCGTAGGCGATATCGAAACGCTGATTCGCAGCGGCAACCGCGAAGAAATCGATAACTATCTCAACCGATTCTTTTTGGAATTGGAGGACGAAGGCGGACGGCACCGCAAAATGAACTTCCTGTTAATACAGATGTTTGCTGCAGTGTTTAAAATTTTATACGCCGTAACCGACGGGGAAGAGGGGAAAGAGCAGTTTATCCCCTTTGTGGAGCACATGTCACTTTTGGAGGGCACGGTGGCAGACACCGAGGCACGCTTAAAAAGCATTTGTTTCGAGGCACGGGACATTATCGCAAACCAGCGCAAAAAGAGCAGCGTTGTTTTTTGCGAAAAGGCGGTTGAAATGATTGAAAAAGAGTATGCCGATCCGTTTTTGTCGCTGGTTTCGGTCAGCGAAAGCATTAACATCAGCCCGAACTATTTAAGTGCACTGATAAAAAAACAAACGGGCAAAACGTTTATGGCACTGCTTACCCAAAAGCGGTGCGAAACGGCAAAAGAGCTTTTAACCTGTTCCACCATGAAAATCCGAGAGATTGCGGAAAAATGCGGGTATAACGACCAGCATTATTTCAGCTATTGCTTTAAAAAATACAGCGGCGTTTCGCCGAACGCCCTGCGCCGCGGGGACGGCGCGGATAAGGGAGAATGAGTATGGGAAAGAAAAAAGCGTATTCATTTAAAAACAGGGCGACCCTTTTAATCTGCGGAGCGGTTGTTTTGTTCACGCTGATTTTAACCGCACTGTTTGTGACAACCCTTGAAAGCGCCATGCGCCAAAGTGCCGAGGTCAGCGTGGAACAGGCGGTGTCACAGGTGGGCAAAACAGTTGAAAATTATGTAAACGATCTGATTTATACTGCCCGCGCGTTTACCGATGTATACCGTCTTTCCGACGAAGCGGAATTTTCCAAAATTCCGCTGATGATGGACTTAACGCCCGAGGTTTCGGTTGTTGCCTGCTATGATAAGGCGGGGAATATAGAAAGTATCTGCGCGCAAAGCGGCAAAACGATTAAAGAACATCCGCTGAAAAATCTGTCTTATAAAGGATTTAACGCCTATCGGCGGGACGAGTTTACCATTTCCGAGCCGCATGTGGAATCCCTTTTGGAGGGAGCTTACCCGTGGGTTGTGTCCATTGCGCGCAATATTAAGGACAAAAACGGAAACGAAAAAACCGTGGTTTTGGACGTTCGGTTTTCAAACATTTCGGGATACATAGACGGCGTGGGCGTCGGTCAGCACGGCTACTGCTTTATTATGGACAACGCGGGCAAAATTGTGTATCATCCGCAGCAGCAGCTTTTGCATGCCGGGCTGAAAAAGGAAAATTTAAACACGTTTGCAGCTGCAACCAAAGGAACATATGCGGACAAGCAAACCATTTATAACGTAACGCCCCTTTCCAACTGCGCGTGGCGCGTTGTGGGCGTGAGCTACACCGAAGAGCTGGTCACCGCCCGCATCAAAAACACGGCGACGATTTTGATTTTCTGGCTGATTATTGTGGGTTTAACTGCCGTTATTTGCAGCATTCTGCTTTCCAAATCCATTTCAAAGCCGGTAAACAAGTTAATTCTTGCCATGCGTGCCTTTGAAAAAGACGCGGAGAACTTCTCCTATGTACCCAAAGGCGGCAGCCGCGAGGTTTTGTCGCTTTCCGAATCGTTCGGACACATGGTCGGCAGGATTCAGGCGCTTATGGAAAAGGTCAGAAACGAGGAAATCACTTTAAGAAAAACCGAGCTGAAAGCGCTGCAGGCGCAGATTAACCCGCACTTTTTGTATAACACGTTAGACGCCATCAGCTGGATGTGTGAGTCCGACCGTTCGCAGGACGCGGCGCAAATGGTAAATGCTCTTGCCAAGCTTTTCAGAATCAGCATCAGCAAAGGTCACGAGCTGATTCCCATTGAAAAAGAAATCGAGCACGCAAAAAGCTATCTGATGATTGAAAAATTTCGCTATAAAGACCAGTTTACCTATCGCTTTGACGTGCAGGAAAGCTGTCTTACCTATCTTTGCAACAAAATCACGCTGCAGCCCATTATTGAAAATGCCATTTATCATGGCTTAAACCGCATGGTGGATGAGGGCGAAATTCTCATTTCCATTTTTGAGGACGGCAATGACATTATTTTTAAAGTTGCGGACAACGGCGTGGGCATGAGCGAAGAACAGGTGAAACACATTTTAAAGAAAGAGCCGGGCAGCAAGTCGGGCATCGGCATTAAAAACGTAAACGACCGCATAAAAATCTATTTTGGCGAGCAATATGGCTTGAAAGTGGAAAGTGAACCGGACGAGGGAACAACCGTTACCATCCGCATGCCGAAAATTAAGGAGGAAAGCGATGTTTAAGCAAAAAAAACGAGTGTTTACAGCCGTTTTGCTGTGCTTTTTCGTATCTTTTATGCTTTCTGCCTGCGGTGAAACAAGCGCAAAACACAAGGTGGCGGTGATTACAAAATCCACCGATTCGGAGTTTTTTAAGGCGGTTCAGGCGGGGGCAAATGCCGCAAGCGCGGAATATAATTTGGAAATGACGTTTGAGGGCCCCGCCTCGGAGGAGGATTACGAGGCGCAGAATGCACTGATTCGCTCTGCGGTAAAAGACGGTGCGGAGGCGATTGTGCTCTCTGCCATTGATTACAACCGAAATGCCGAGGCGGTGGACGAGGCGGCGCAGACGGGCGTGAAAATCGTTGTGATTGACAGCGATGTAAACAGTAAATCGGTTTCGTGCAAAATCGGAACGAACGATTATAAGGCGGGCATTTCCGCCGCTGACGCAGCGCTTGCCTTAAATTCGGGCAATTTGTACGTCGGCATTGTAAACTTTGACCAAAACACGCAAAACGGTCAGGAAAGAGAAAAGGGATTCCGCGAAAGAATCGGAGAAATCAGCCGTGTGAAATCGGTTATTACAGTAAATGTTGCGTCCGACATCGAAGGGGCGCAGGCGGGGGCAATGCAAATGCTTACGGAGCACCCCGAAATTAACGTGTTGGTTACGTTTAACGAGTGGACGAGCTTGGGCTGCGGCTGGGCAATCCGCGCGCTTGACGCGAAAGACAGAGTGGACGTTATTGTGTTTGATAACAACCCTGTTTCGATTGGCATGTTAGAGAGCGGCGAGGTAGACGCACTGGTGGTGCAGCGCCCGTACGCCATGGGGTATTTGGGCGTTGAGGCGGCGTATCACCTGCTTTGCGGCAAACAGCCGGAGGACACATTATACACCGAAACCTCCATCGTCACGCGTGAGAATATGTATACCCTCGAAATGCAGGAGATTTTGTTTTAAGCATCAATTGGTGCGGATAATTATGCGTGTCGGGCAGGAAAGGGATATTTTAGATAATAGACAATATGTAATAAAGAATAGATAAGAGATATAAGGCGCCCGCAGGGCGCCTTTGAGCGTGTCGATAAAGTCGACACGCTCAAAGAGAAAACTCGCTTCACTCGCATTCTCTTTGATTCAAGGGCT